>NZ_RCOA01000003.1:0-45635 GCF_004307585.1 Pseudomonas sp. Sample_20
CTTCCCGCTCCACCGCCCTGCCCGAATTGACCGCCCTGTTTGGCCAAGTGCAGCAGCACTTCCTCGACGTGATCGTGCCGCTGTGGCAAGGCCCGGGCTGGAACGCCGACATGGCGTTGCCCTATGAGGCGCTGGACGCTACACACCAACCGTTGCCAGTGCAGCGCTATCGGGCGATGGCCTGCGCACGGCAGCTGTATCTGTTCTCCAGCCTGATCGGGGTTGTGGATAACGCCGAAGTCCGCGCCGCCGCGCTGTTCCGTTCCCTGCAACGGCACTTCCATGATGCCGAGCATGGCGGCTGGTTCTACAGCATCGACGCACAGGGCAAGCCGCTGGACCAGCGCAAGGATCTCTACACCCACGCCTTCATCCTCTTTGCCTGCGCGCATTACTGGGACAAGTCGCGGGATTCGCTGGCCGAGTCGACATTGAACGCCGCGCTGGAAATCATCGGCCGCCGATTCGCCACCGGCGACGGTTTGTACGAAGCCTGCCTTGAGCGTGATTGGCTCACCCTGCAAACCGGGCCACTGCAAAATCCGCTGATGCATCTGGCCGAAGCTTTTCTGGCGACCCTCGCCGTTCGTGAAGACTCGCAGACGCACAACGCCCTGCTTGAGTTATGCACAGCCATGCACAAGCAATTCGTCGATCCGCAATATGGCGTGTTGATGGAGAAGCCGCTGGGCGCTGTGGATAACTGGTACGAGCCGGGGCACCAGTTCGAATGGTATTTCCTGCTCGAATCGTCGGCGCTGTTGCGCGATTCGAAACTGCACCGGGCGCTGGATCGGGCATTTGCCTTTACCGAGCAGTACGGCGTGCTGGAGTCCTGCGGCGCGGTGCGGGCGATGCTCGATCTGGATGGCAATGGACGGCCGAGGGATTCGACCCAGCGCATCTGGGCTCAGGCCGAATACCTGCGCGCGCTGACCTTGCGGGCGGACAGCGAAGCGGTAGTGCTGCGCCAGTTGCAGGCGTTGCAGCAGCGGTTTCTGCATGCCGGCGGCTGGCATGAGTGTCGGGATGAAAATGGGGAGGTCAGCCGCAAGGACATGCCTTCGACTACGCCTTATCATTTGGCGACTTGTTATAGCGGACTGGCTGAATATCTTCGCTGACTCGTGCAAAGCAGGATTTGGGGCTAGAGGATTACTGTGGCGAGGGGATTTATCCCCGTTGGGGCGCGTAGCGGCCCTGAAAAGAGCGGGGCCGCTGCGCGCGCCAGCGGGGATAAATCCCCTCGCCACAACTGTGTTCTCAGCAGACATCCGGATCAGATCAGGCAATCCACTTTTTGTCTCCGGTGAAGCTGATCGTCAGCCACCTTGCCGCATCCGGTTCACCCAACTGAGCCGATATCTGCTCACGTAGCGCGTCCAGTTGCGTGACATTGCGCAGCGGATAATCCGCCGGCAACACCACATGAATTTCGATGAACCGCGCCCGACCGTGCTTTTGCACGTAGGACACGTAATCGTCGAAACCATGCTCGACCTTCGCCACCTCCATGACCTGCCTGACCTGCTCATCCAGCGTGTCCGGGGCGATTCCCAGCACATCACGCAACGCCGGGCCGAGGATCTTCAACGCCGGGGGCAGCATGGTCAGCGCGAGTACGATGAGGATCAGCGGGTCGACATACACCGCCCACTCGCCATAGCCCTGGGACTTGAGCAGCAGCGCGGCGAGGAAACTGATCAACAACCCCACCGAAAGCATCGCGTCGACCAGCCAACTGATGTTGTCGAACTGGATGAGGCTGGATTTGAGCGTGCGATTACGCCGGCGCACGTAAAAGAAGTAGGCGAACTCGACGACGGTAAACACCGCCGCATAGACGATCACCAGACCCAACTCGATATCACGACCACCATTGATGATGCCGAACACGCCGTTGAGAAAGGCGTAGATGGCGATCAACAGCAGGAAGCTGCCCTCGATCAGCAACACCATCGGTTCCAGATGCCAGAAGCCGAACTGGAAACGCTGATTGCTTTGCTTGGCGATCAGCCGGGCGGTGATCAGCATCAGGATTTTGATGAATGTCGCGATCAGCGAAAAAAAGCCATCGAACAGGATGGATTGCGAACCTGAAACAAAACCGGTGACGATCCCGGCAATCGACACCGCCAGCATCAGCAGCGTCGACTGTTTGAGCAGTGCCTGCTCACCTCGGTTACTCACTTGAACTCCTCATGAAACCTTGAGCGCCGCGGGGTGCGGCCTGATGGTTGAGTGAGGAGTTTAGCTTATCGTCCTGTTTTGCCTGTGCCGACCCTTTCGCGAGCAGGCTCGCTCCCACAGGGAAAAATGCATGTCCAATGTGGGAGCGAGCCTGCTCGCGAATGGCCTCAACGCGGTATCAAGCCTTGTTACGCTCGATGGCAAACCCGGCCCAGGTCTGGCTCACCGGCATCAGCTCCAGGCTATTGATGTTGATATGCGCCGGGGTGTTCATGACCCAGAAGATCGTCTCGGCGATGTCCTGCGGCTGGATCGGCTCGGCGCCAGCGTAAGTGGCGTTGTAGCGTTCCTGGTCACCGGCAAAACGTACCAGCGAGAACTCGCTTTCGCACAGGCCGGGCTCGATATTGCTGACCCGCACGCCAGTGCCTTGCAAGTCGCAACGCAGGTTCAGCGAGAACTGTTTGACGAAGGCTTTGGTCGCGCCGTACACGTGGCTGCCCGGGTACGGATAGTTGCCGGCGATGGAACCGAGGTTGACGATACCGGCACCACGGCCGTGGGCGATCAGCCGAGGCAGCAGCAGGCGGGTGGCGTACATCAGGCCTTTGACGTTGGTGTCGACCATGGTGTCCCAGTCATCCAGATCGCATTTCGGCGCCGGGTCGACGCCGAGCGCCAGGCCGGCGTTGTTGATCAAGCCACGGAGTTTGGCAAACGACGGCGGCAGGTTGGCGATTGCCTCCTCCATCGCCTTGCGATCGCGCACATCGAGGACCAGACCATGCACTTCGGTCTGCTTCGACAGTTCGGCGCACAGGGCATTGAGACGTTCTTCACGACGGCCGGTCAGAACCAGCTTCCAGCCAGCCTCGGCAAAACGACGGGCACAGGCTTCACCAAAACCGGACGTCGCGCCGGTGATAAACAGGGTGTCGGACATCGTGTTCTCCTTGCTTCGGCCGCTACGGCAGCCCTTGGAATAGAAAATCAGCAGGCAGCATGCCCGCCCTCGCGGATACGGGCAACACTTGCCAGCTGTACAAAAATCAACCAGACCCGCCAAGGCCACAGCCAGCGTGGCCTGTAGCCATGTGCACGCATGTTATCCACAGTCTGCTCCACAGTTTCCGGGGGCAAGTGCAAACGCGCAAAGCCGCGCCACACAAGGCTTTGCGGGCGAAATGGAAAGTTTTTTGCTTGACCGTGAGGCGGGGGATGTGCGGCACAGGGCATTTTGCACGACGGACGGCGCAACCGGGTGATTGCGCGAGGCCAGCAATTACGGCGCTCCGCGAGGTCTTTCCAGAGTTTAGTCACAGACTTATCCACAGGCTTTTACACACGACAGTACCCGACCCGGATGCACTATAAAAAGGTTGACAATGGCGCCTCACGCCTGCTTGAAACTGACTGATCAAAAAACAACCACAAGCCTGGAGGCCACGGATTACAAGGCCTTCAACCATATACACCCACGTTATTCACAGCCAGTTCCACAGTAACCGGGGACAAGTCAAAACTGTGGAAAAACAGCCATTTGCAGCGTCTATATGTCGCGCTTTGGCAGCTTGGGGAATTTGTTTTCCACAATTTTGGGAATTACTAATTTACCTGTGGTGGATTCCAAAAAATAAAAAAGCCCCGGGACTCTCGTCGCCGGGGCTGTGTACAACCGCGAGAAGAATCAGTGCCCGCCCAGATAGGCGTTACGCACCTCCTCATTCACCAACAACTCTTTACCGGTGCCGGTCAGACGGATTTCGCCGTTGACCATCACATACGCCCGGTCCGACAGCTTCAGCGCATGGTTGGCGTTCTGCTCGACGAGGAAAATCGTCATCCCGGTTTTTGCCAACTCACGCAGCGTGGCGAAGATCTGCTTTACCACGATCGGTGCCAGACCCAGGCTCGGTTCATCGAGCAGCAACAGCTTCGGCCGGCTCATCAGCGCTCGGGCGATGGCGAGCATCTGCTGTTCACCGCCAGACATGGTCATCGCCCGTTGATTGCGCCGCTCTTCAAGCCGTGGAAACAGCTCGAACATGCGCTGCATGTCCTCTTTGGCGTACTTGTCGCCAATCGGGATGGTGCCCATCAGCAGGTTTTCCTCGACGGTCATGTCGGGGAACACCCGCCGCCCTTCCGGCGACTGCGCGATGCCATTGGAGGCGATGTAGTGCGAGGACTTCTGCGTGATGTCGACGCCCTGATAGAGAATCTGCCCGCCCGCCGCTCTCGGCTGGCCGAAGATCGACATCAGCAAGGTCGACTTGCCGGCACCGTTGGAGCCGATCAGGCTGACGGTTTCGCCTTCGTTGATCTGCAGGGAAACGCCTTTGAGCGCCTGGATCGGGCCGTAGAAGACGTCCAGATTACGCAGTTCGAGGATCGGTTGACTCATACCAGCTCCTCTTCGTCGGCGCCCAGATAGGCCGCGATCACTTTCGGATCGTTGCGGATCGCTTCCGGCCCGCCTTCGGCGATGACGATGCCGTGGTCGAGAACCACGATGTGATCGGAAATGCTCATGACCATGCCCATGTCGTGTTCGATCAGCACCACGGTCAGATCGTGCTCGTCGCGCAGCAGCCGGATCATCGCGCTGAGCGCTTCGGTTTCCTGAGGGTTGAGGCCGGCGGCCGGTTCGTCGAGACAGATGATCTGCGGCCGCGTGCACATGGCCCGGGCAATTTCCAGACGGCGTTGTTGGCCGTACGAGAGTTCACCGGCGAGACGGTTGGCGCAGTCGACCAGATCGACCACTTCGAGCCAGTAGAACGCGACATCCAGCGCATCGCTCTCGGCCTTGCGATAGCCCTTGGTATTGAGGATGCCGGCGAGCATGTTGCGGTTGACCCACATGTGCTGCGCCACCAGCAGGTTTTCCAGCACCGACATTTCCTTGAACAGGCGAATGTTCTGGAACGTACGGGCAAGACCTGCACGGTTCACCAGGTGAGTACCGCCGAACATCTTGTAGTACATGCGGCTGAGGAAGGATTTCGGCGAGACGAAATCGGTCGGTTTGAACGACTCGCCCAGCAACTGGATGACGTTGGTCTGCTGGCCGCGCACGTTGAGTTCGATCTTGCCGCCCGTGGCCTTGTAGAAACCGGTCAGGCAGTTGAACACCGTGGTCTTGCCGGCACCATTGGGTCCGATCAGGGCGAAGATCGAATTTCGTTTGACCTTCAGGCTGACATCGCTCAACGCCTTGATGCCACCGAAATGCATCATCAGTTTTTCAACAGAGAGTACGACTTCACTCATGGCGCAGTCCTCTCGTAGTGAATGGCACCTTTGCGTGGTTTGACCCCGGTGCGGCTGATGCGGATCAGCCCGCGTGGTCGCCAGATCATCATCAACACCATCAGGATGCCGAACAGCAGCACGCGGTATTCAGCGAAGCCGCGCAGCAGTTCCGGAGCGACGGTGAGCACAAACGCGGCGATGACTACGCCAATGGTCGAGCCCATGCCGCCGAGCACGACGATGGCGAGGATCAGCGCCGATTCGAAGAAGGTAAACGAGGTCGGGTTGACGAAGCCTTGATAGGTGGCGAAGAACACCCCGGCCAGACCCGCCGTCGACGCACCGATGGTGAACGCCGAGAGCTTGACCAGCACATGGTTGAGACCCATCGAGCGGCAGGCGATTTCATCTTCACGCAGCGCTTCCCACGCGCGACCGACCGGCATCTTCACCAGCCGATGCTTGACGTACAGCACCGCCAGCACCACCAGGAACAGCACTGCGTAGATGAAGTAATACTTCACGTCGGGGTTGTAGGTCAGACCGAAGAACTCATGGAACGGTACTCCGCCATCCTTCGCCCGCTTGCCGAACTCCAGGCCGAAGAACGTCGGCAGTGGCGCCGGCATGCCGTTCGGGCCGCCGGTCAGGGACAGCCAGTTGTTCAGCACCAGACGAATGATTTCGCCGAAGCCCAGGGTCACGATCGCCAGATAGTCACCGTGCAGACGCAACACCGGGAAACCGAGAATGCAGCCCGCCAGGCCTGCGGTGATTGCCGCCAGCGGCAGCACCGTCCAGAAACCCAGACCCAGATATTGATAACCCAAAGCCAGACCGTAGGCGCCGATGGCGTAGAACGCCACGTAACCAAGATCGAGCAGCCCGGCCAGACCGACCACAATGTTCAGCCCCAGCCCCAGCAACACGTAGATCAAACCGAGGATGACCACGCCGAGCAAATAGGAGTTGGAAACAAACGGCACGATGATCGCCAGCACAATGATCAGCGGGATGATCCAGCGCAGCCGCGATTTGTAGTCCGCCGGCAGCACGTGCACACCGGAACCGCTGCTCTCGAACCCGTCGAGGATCTTCAGGCCCTTGGGCGTTTGCAGGAACAGGCTGAGGGCAAAGCGACCGGCCATGACGATGGCAATGATCCACGCCACGCGGGTCGCTTCGAGGTTGAAGCTGTAGCCGTCGAGGACCACGCCGACAATCGGCCCGAACACGATCAGCGCAATCAGGCCGGCAAGAATCGCTTCGACCAGGCTTTTTTTGATATCGATGGATTTTTCAGTGGTTGCAGACATCGCTTACACCTTCGACACAAGAGGACGGCCCAACAGGCCCTGCGGCCGGAAGACCAGTACGAGGACGAGCAGCGAGAAACTGAACACGTCTTTGTAGTCGGAGTTGACCAGACCGGAGAACAGCGACTCGGAGATGCCGAGGATGATCCCGCCGAGCATCGCGCCGGGCAGTGAACCGATGCCGCCCAGAACCGCTGCGGTGAACGCCTTGATGCCGATGATGAAGCCGGCATAGAAGTCGAACGTGCCGTAGTTCATGGTGATCAGCACACCGGCCAGTGCGGCCATGGCTGCACCGATGATGAACACATAGGAAATCACCCGGTCGGTGTTGATCCCCAGGATCGAGGCCATCTTGCGGTCTTGCTGGGTCGCACGGCACATGCGGCCGAGCTTGGTGTATTTGATGACGTAGGTCAGCAGCCCCATGCCGACGAATGCGGCGATCAGGATGAAGACTTTGGTGTAGGTCAGTTGTACGAAGCCGGTGCCGACTTCAACACGCCAGGCACCGGTCAGCAGCGTAGGCACGCCCTGTTGTTTGGCACCCTGAGCGATCTGTGCGTAGTTCTGCAGAATCAGCGAAATACCGATAGCGCTGATCAGCGGCGCCAGGCGGGTCGAGTTACGCAGGGGTTTGTAGGCAACACGCTCGATGACCCAGCCATACACCGCCGTGACGACGATGGTGAAGATCAGCGTGCCGAGCATCAGCAGCGGGAAGGATTCGATACCGAAGTAAGCCAGCAGAGCCAGACTGATTGCCGCCAGGTAAGCGGAAATCATGTAAACCTCGCCGTGGGCGAAGTTGATCATGCCGATGATGCCGTAGACCATTGTGTAGCCGATGGCGATCAGGCCATAGACCGACCCGAGGGTCAGGCCATTGACCAGTTGCTGCAGGAAAATACCATCCATAACGCAATCTCACGCAGTGAGAACCTGCGCGCCATCGGCGCGCGGTTCTTCTAGGAAAAATACAGATGTACGTCGGAGCAATGTCGGAGCGTGATCAGCCCGATCGCCACTGAATCCTGTGGGAGCTGGCTTGCCAGCGATAGCGGTGGATCAGCCAACTTGTGTGTCGATTGAGCTGACGCCATCGCGGGCAAGCCCGCTCCCACAGGGTTTCAAGTGAGCCGAGTGATCGCTTCAGCCCTTACTTCTGCTTTTCCAGCTGGTGGTATTTGCCGTCCTTGTCCCACTGGTAAACCACGTAGTCGGAGACTTTCAGGTCGCCCTTGGAGTCCCAGGTTTTTTCGCCCATCACGGTTTTCACCGGATTTTTCTTCAGCCAGGCCGCAGCCTCTTCACCCTTGTTGGACTTGGCGCCGTTGAACGCTGCCGCCAGAGTCTGAACCGAGGCGTAGGCGTACAGGGTGTAGCCTTCAGGCTCGGTGCCGGCCTTGCGGAACGCGTCCACTACGGTCTTGCTTTCAGGCAAAAGGCGCGGGTCGGCGCCGAAGGTCATCAGCACGCCGTCGGTGAATTGCGGGCCGCCAGCGGTGGTCACCAGCTCGTCGGTCACGATGCCGTCATCGGACATGAACTTGACGTCTTTCAGACCTTGTTCGCGCAGCTGGCGAACCAGTGGACCGGCTTCCGGGTGCAGGCCGCCGAAGTAGACGACATCGGCGCCGGCGCCACGGATCTTGGTAACGATGGTGCTGAAGTCTTTCTCGCCGCGGGTCAGGCCTTCGTACAGCACAGGCTTGACGCCGCGTTTTTCCAGCTGAGCCTTGGTGGCGTCCGCCAGGCCTTGGCCGTAGGTGTCCTTGTCGTGCAGCACGACGACTTTCTTGCCCTTGAGCATGTCGACGATGTAGTCGCCGGCAACGATGCCTTGCTGGTCGTCACGTCCGCACATACGGAACATCGCGCTCAGGCCGCGTTCGGTCACTTGCGGGTTGGTCGAGCCCGGGGTGATCGCGATGATCCCGGCTTCGTCGTAGATTTCCGAGGCTGGAATGGTCGAGGAGGAGCAGAAGTGCCCGACCACGCCGGCGACTTTCTGGTTGGTGAGGTCCTTGGCGACCGTCACTGCCTGCTTCGGTTCGCAGGCGTCGTCGCCTTTGACCAGAACGATTTTTTCCCCGTTGACGCCACCCGCCGCGTTGACCGCATCGGCCGCCGCCTGTGCACCCTTCATGTACTGCTCGCCGAATGCCGCGTTGGCACCGGTCATGGGACCCGCTACACCGATCTTGATATCAGCTTGAGCAAACGCAGAAACACCCAGCGCAGTAGCGACTGCGAGGGCCAGAAAGCCTTTCTTGTAAAACGTCTGGGACATGAGGTGGTGCTCCAAGGTTTTTTTAGTTGGCACTGCGACTTCACTTCACTCAAAGCTCAGAGCAAGGCCCGTGCCATCGGTTTTTTATTCTTCAAAAAGTCGCTGCGTTGTTGTTATTTCGACTGTTTCGGTCCCATTTTCATTGGGCGTGCAACCGTCTAAACCGCGGAAGGTGAAACCATGTGTTTTTTCAGGCGCAACCCGCACGCGCCATCATTGCAACCGCAGCGGCAAACGACGTGCAACCAGCCTGTAACAGCCCGCGTCACCGAACTGCACACTGCTGGTGCGGGACTGCTACAACCCGCACCATTACAGGCTAGTCGCTGGATGCAAAAGCGCCGCTTGCGGCAACAAATTTCAACACTCAAATGACGATGCGCAGGCACTGGCCCGCGTGATACAGGGAAAACCCCGCCTCGTACAGGCAACTGCGCAAGCCCACACCGGCCAGGGGTTGCATCGGTGCGAAGGGAATCGGCAGTGCCTGCGGATTGCCGTTGCACAGGTAATCGGCAAAAGCTTTGCCGACCACCGTGCCGGTGGTGACGCCGCGACCGTTATAACCGGTGACGGCCACCAGTCCCGGCGCCGGTTCGAACAGGCGCATCAGGTGATCAGGGGTAAACGCAATGCGCCCGGTCCAGGTGCATTCCCACTCGACCGGCTTCAGATTGGGGAAGTAATGCTGCTGTACCCGATCAGCCCAGGCCTTGAGAAACCAGGTCGGTTTCTGGTTGCCATTGCCGAGGCTGCCGAGCAACAGGCGCCCGTCCTTGTCGCGGCGGATGCTGCTCAGCACCTGACGGGTGTCCCACGAGCCCTGCCCGCCGGGAAGAATTTCCTGCGCGGCGTCTTCGCTGAGCGGCACCGAGGCGACCTGGTAGTAATAACCGGGAAAGAAATTGCGCTTGAGTTCGGTCCAGTCGCCTTCGGTGTAAGCATTGGAGGCGATGACCACTTTTTCGGCGAGTACCGAACCCTGGGCGGTTTGCACCGACCAGTTCTGCCCGATGCGCTCGAGGCGAGCCACTGGCGAATGATCGAACATCTGCCCGCCGAGCCCGCGCACGGCATTGGCCAGCCCGGTGACATAGGCCATCGGATTGAGCGTCCCGGCGCGGCGATCAAGCAACGCGGCGGCGATTTTCTGCGTGCCGGTGGCTTGCTCGCAGGCCTTGCCGGTCAGCAGTTCGACCGGCGCGCCACGGCGCTTCCACTGCTGCTCGCGACTGCGCAGATCCGCCTCGCCCTTGGCGTTATGCGCCATGTGCAAAGTGCCTTCGCGGCGCAATTGGCAATCGATGGCGTATTTATCCACAAGGCTGAACACCAGCGCCGGCGCCGCACCGAGCATGCGGTTGAGCTGACTACCGACCGCCTCGCCGAACCCGGCTTCGATCTCGTCCGGAGGAATCCACATGCCGGCGTTGACCAGCCCGACATTGCGCCCGGAGCCACCGTGCCCTGCGCGATGCGCTTCCAGCACGCAGACGCTTTTACCTTTTTCCAACAGATGCAGCGCCGCTGACAACCCGGTGAACCCGGCGCCGATCACGCAGACATCGACCTTGACCTCGCCACTGAGCGCGGCGTTATCCGGGCGTTGTGGCGTGAGCGTTTCCCACAGACATTCTTCGCGTAACGGCATTGCCAGACTCCAACAGAAACCCAACAAACACACAAACCTGAGTGAGCCCCCTGTGGCGAGGGGATTTAGCGAAACGTCGCACCGCCCCGCTGGGTCGCGGAGCGGCCCCAAAATTTCAAAAGCGACGACTGCTTCGCAGCCGAACGGGGATAAATCCCCTCGCCACAGTGCTCACTCCTACAGACGATCTCCACCTTTCAGTCGAATGTAATGCCCTGCGCCAACGGCAATTCCAGCGAGTAGTTGACGGTGTTGGTCTGCCGGCGCATGTACGCGCGCCAGGCATCGGAGCCGGATTCACGGCCGCCGCCGGTCTCTTTCTCGCCCCCAAACGCGCCGCCGATTTCCGCGCCGCTCGGGCCGATGTTGACGTTGGCGATGCCGCAGTCGCTGCCGACCGCCGACATGAACCGCTCGGCCTCACGAACGTCGGTGGTGAAGATGCACGATGACAGGCCTTGCGGCACGGCGTTGTTCAGGCGCAGCGCTTCCTCGAAATCGCTGTAGCCGACCACGTAGAGAATCGGCGCGAAGGTTTCGCTGCAGACCACGTCGCTCTGCTCGGGCATTTCCACGATGGCCGGCGATACGTAGTAGGCGTTGGGGAATTGCTCTTCCAGTTGGCGCTTGCCGCCGAATACCCGGCCGCCTTCGCTCAGCGCCTGTTCCAGCGCATCCTGCATGTTTTCGAAGCTGTGCCTGTCGATCAGCGGGCCGACCAGATTGCCTTGCAGCGGATGGCCGATGCGTACTTTCGAATAGGCAGCCTTGAGGCGAGTGACGATTTCTTCCTTGACCGACTCATGGGCAATCAGACGGCGCAAAGTCGTGCAGCGTTGCCCGGCGGTGCCGACGGCGCTGAACAGAATCGCGCGCACTGCCATGTCCAGATCGGCGCTCGGGCCGAGGATCATCGCGTTGTTGCCGCCCAGCTCAAGAATGCTGCGGGCGAAACGCGCGGCGACTTTCGGCGCCACTTCGCGCCCCATCCGCGTGCTGCCGGTGGCGCTGATCAGCGCGACACGCGGGTCATCGACCAGCGCTTCGCCGGCATCGCGACCGCCGATCACCACCTGGCACAGGCTCGGTGGGGCATCGCTGAAATTCTTCACTACGCGATCAAACAGCGCCTGACAGGCCAGCGCGGTCAGCGGGGTTTTCTCTGATGGCTTCCACACCACCGGGTTGCCGCAGACCAGGGCCAGGGTGGTGTTCCACGCCCACACTGCGACCGGGAAGTTGAACGCGCTGATGACGCCGACCACGCCAAGCGGATGCCAGGTTTCACGCATATGGTGGCCCGGGCGCTCGGAGGCGATGGTCAGACCGTACAGCTGGCGCGACAGGCCAACGGCGAAGTCGCAGATGTCGATCATCTCCTGCACTTCACCCAGACCTTCCTGAGTGATCTTGCCGGCCTCCCACGACACCAGCTCGCCGAGGTCGGCCTTGTACTCGCGCAACACTTCGCCGAACTGGCGCACCAGCTCACCGCGACGCGGCGCCGGCACCTTGCGCCAGTGCTCGAATGCATGATCTGCGCGACTGATGTGTTGCTCGACTTCGGCAGCGCCTTCCCAGTTCACCGAGGCAATTTCGCTGCCGTCGATGGGCGAATGCACCGGCACTTTGCCGTTCTGGTACAGGGCCGGGTTGACTCCCAGACGATCAAGCAATGCAGCTACCATCGGTCTCTCCTCAAGCAAAAACAGAATGTGTGCGGCCATCTTTCGCATGGCCGGGCAGGTCTTTAGTTGTAGCCTCACTGCGGCGATGCAACAAACGACCTTTACGCCAGATATCATTCCGTTTATTCATGCTGCCTGGCGAAAGACAAGAAAAAGGACTGGCCATGCTGAACAAACGCCACTTGCCCTCGATCACCGCGCTGCAATGCTTCGAGGCCGTGACCCGGCACCTGAGTTTTACCCGCGCCGCCGAAGAGCTGAACCTGACCCAGAGTGCGGTGAGCAAACAGGTCGCACAGCTTGAAGAACTGTTGCAGCACTTGCTGTTCCGCCGCGTGCGTCGGCGCTTGCAGATGACGCCGGCCGGGGATTTGTATCTGGTCGAGGTCAGAAAAATCCTCAGCCAAGTGGAGATGTCGACCCATTACCTGCGTTCCTACGGCGGCGAGACCGAAGTCCTGCGCGTTTCCACCCCTTCGACCTTCGGCGCCCGTTGGCTGGTGCCGCGCCTGAAAGGCTGGCGCCTGCGCCATCCGTCGATTCATCTGGATCTGTGCAACGAACAGGAAGCCGATGATCTGTTGCAGGGGCGCAGCGATCTGGCCTTCTATTTCGGCCAGGCTTCGCGTCCGGGCACCGAATGCCTGAAGTTGTTCGGCGAACAACTGGTACCGGTCTGCGCCCCGGGCAGCCTGCCGGACGCGCCATTCACTGACCCGACGCAACTCACCGACCTGGTGCTGCTGCAAAATGCCTCGCGACCGCAAGCCTGGCACGACTGGTTCGACAGTCAGGGCTACCACACCGAACACAGCTACCACGGGCCGCGTTTCGAAACCTTTTACATGTGCATCCGCGCCGCCCAGGTCGGTTGTGGCGTGGCGCTGCTGCCGCGGTTTCTGGTGGAAGAGGAATTGGCCGAAGGCAAACTGGTCATACCCTGGCAGCATGCGATGCCCAGCAGCGATGCCTATTACCTGGCCTACCCGGAGCACGCGGCGGAAGTGCCGAAGGTGCGGGATTTTGTGAAATGGATGCTGGAGCAGATCGACAATCCCTGACAAAAACCCCTTGTCGGAACTGTCGAGTGCAAAGAGGCCGGGCTCTTTTGATCTTGAGAAACAACATCAAAAGAACCCGGCCTCGCTCCATCCGGAGTTGTTCATGACCGTCATCCAGCGATAACAAACAGGCCCTCTACAATCCGGGATTGGGCCAGGCGCGTACGCAGATCATCATCAATGGCGCAATCATCAGGCTTGTATAACCGAACGCGGCGATACGCGTCGATAGGATTGATTTCCTGTCCCAGATACTCCCATACGACCCTAGAGCATGCGGGAGCGCGATGATCCGCAGCGGAAACGCCCATCTTCAATCCATTGAGCCGCGTAATGCAGCTTTTAAAGCTTGGTATAAGTATTGTCTGGGTGATTTCGTTGGAGGTAAGCGATTCATAATCGATAAAAAACAAGCGATCCCGAAGGTGATAGGCAATACCCAGATATTGATACCGTTCAAAGTCCTCTGCAGCTTCAGAAACCTGCAATCGCTCGTTTCGCTCATATACGATTTCATCGCCTTCGGCCCGCACATGTACCAGCGAGCACAGAATGGAGCCGGGCTCAGTCATCGCGTGGTAGTACTCATAGTAATAACCGATATGCGCCTTTAACTCCGGTGAAGACTGGCGGCGTAGATGTTCGTGCATTATTTGTGAAGCGGCCATTCCCAATAAAGAGTGACCCTTGTCAGCCTTCAGGCCTATCCGGATCGTGAATTTTTCTGTAGGCAGAATGATTTCGCTCTCATCGACACCAAAAAAATCACAGATGCGCTTGAGATTAAAAGGTGTAGGGAAACTTTTCCCACATAGATATTTATTGAATTGCCCACGATTGATCCGAAGCTTCCTACAAACCTCCGCGACAGATCTGTAATGACTACATAGCAGCTTTAAATTAGCAGGAAAAAATTCACACATACCACAACCCAACACAGGCGAGAAAGGCGCAACCATAGCAGCAACTCGCATCACATTTAAGCAACTTGCGAAATTGCACCGAATCAAATATGGCGGGATATTACGACGCCTGAATGACTTCAGGCCTGAATACACCATTGATTTGCCAGCACTCTTAATAGCAAGGAGCTTTGAATGCTAGATGTCATCAACGATTTTCTTTCGAGCAGGGTATTAATACCTTTTGTTCTTGGGCTAGGGGGTTATTTCACGATTCGATCAGGATTTGTTCAACTGCGATACTTTCCCCATATGTTCGGCGTTTTATGCGGTAGCTGGCGCGCAGGCGGCCATCATTTGAGTTCGCTCCAGGCGCTGACGCTCAGCCTTGCCGGGCGCGTGGGTACCGGAAATATCGTCGGGGTCGGAATTGCGGTGAGTATGGGTGGGCCCGGCGCCGTGTTCTGGATGTGGATGACCGCACTTCTGGGTATGTCGAGCAGCTTCTTCGAATGTACGCTGGGCCAGCTCTATAAGCGCAGCGATGGCAACGGTCTCTATAGAGGCGGCCCGTCCTGGTACATTCAGCATGGCCTGAACCAGCGCTGGCTCGGGTTGATCGTAGCCATGCTGATGCTGGTGACATTCGGATTTGCCATCAATGGTCTCGAATCCCATGCGGTATCACACTCCCTGAAAGAAGCGTTTGATTTACCGCCCCTGTGGTCGGGACTGGCGCTTTCATTGATGCTGGGCATCGTATTCATCGGCGGTATAACGCGGATTGCCGCAGTAGCCGACCTACTGGTTCCTCTAAAGGTTCTTGCCTACATCGGCGTGACGGCGTACGTGCTGGTTCTTCAGTTTGAACAAGTACCGATAATGCTGATGACCATTATCAGAAGCGCCTTCGGTCTGGATCAGGCGTTCGGCGGTCTGCTCGGCAGCGCCATCATCATGGGCGTCAGACGCGGAGTATTCTCCAACGAAGCGGGGCTGGGCAGCGCCCCTAATGTCGCGTCAGTGGCGAAGGTCAGCCATCCAGTTGCGCAAGGTGTTGTTCAGGCATTGAGCGTTTTCATCGATACGTTCGTGGTCTGCACCTGCACCGCACTGATGATCTTGTTATCCGGCTTTTACACTCCGGGATTTGAAGGCGACGCAATTGCCCTGGCCCAAAACTCGCTGGCAGCGGTTGTCGGGGAGTGGGGAAGAATGTTCATAAGCATGGCGTTAGCGCTGTTCGTATTCACGGCAATGCTCTACAACTACTACCTTGGAGAAAACAGCTTGCGATTCATGTTTGGTGAACCTGCAAAAACGCTGATCATCTATCGACTCGTGGTTTTGATAATGGTGTTCTGGGGTGCCAGCGAAGATCTATCCACAGTTCTGGCTTTTGCCGATATCACCATGACCCTACTGGCGCTTGTAAACCTGATCGCGATGGCCCTCCTTTTCAAGATATGCCTGCGGGTCTTGCATGATTATGAAGTTCAACGTCGCAGTGGAATCAAGACACCCGTTTTTGATTCAAAACTTTTTCTCGATTTAGACCTCGATCCAATTGCATGGCCACCGGCGCCAACACATATCGAATAACGAAACTTAGCGCTCCGACTCTCCACTCGAGAGTCGGTGGGCAGCTCATCCAAGCCAACTCAGCGCAACAGCCTGATTAGTTGAAATAACTACCTTACACAAAATCAACATTCGCAAAGCTGCTACATCAAGAGCAATGAACTCTTCAATCACTTGCCCGCAGACCACCTTGACGGAGTTAATGGCATGAATCGTTTTTATCCGCTGAAAGCAAACGCAACCAACATTCCAACCTTCTTCATAGACTCATATGCCGCGCGCGATCAATTATTCGAAGACGCGTGTTTCAGAATCCGCGCCGCCACAAGTCTTCTGGAAGCTTTTACGTCCATCACTATCAAGGGCACCAACGACTCTGATTTTTACCGCCTCATACTTCCCGCCTATTTGTTGCTTCAGGACGGCGTAGATACGCTTGAACAGATTTCTTTCAAGGGAGATGGCCTTCATGCCTAAGATAGCAACCGATGAGATGATCAGGGCAGCGATGTTCAAGGCAGTGGAAACAAAGCTGATACCAAGGCACTCGTTACTCGCCGAGTATTTGAAAAGCTGGGAGTGCATCGAGCAAGTTCTTCACGCCGCGCTTGAGGTGCAACCGAAAATGAACAATTTTTGCGGCTTGAGATGTATGGGCTCCGAAGATCTATCACCTGAAAGCAAAAAAGCGCTGGCAATCCCCACCGCCGATATGCGCCACTAGCGCCATCGATATAGACCGCGCCAGGCGCGGCGCAACTGGAGACCCGTTTATGAGCGAGAGTGTGTTTGCCGATCGCATCGTGCAGAACCTGCTCGACACCGACTTCTACAAGCTGACGATGATGCAGGCGGTGCTGCACAACTACCCCAACGTCGAAGTCGAATGGGAGTTCCGTTGCCGCAATGCCGAGGATCTGCGTCCGTATCTGGCCGAGATCCGTCATCAGATCGAGCGTCTGGCCGAGCTGAGCCTGAGTGCCGATCAGTTGAGCTTCCTTGAGCGCATCAGCTTCCTGAAACCGGATTTTCTGCGCTTCCTTGGCCTGTTTCGCTTCAACCTGCGCTACCTGCACACCGGCATCGAGAATGGCGAGTTGTTTATCCGCCTGCGCGGACCCTGGCTGCACGTAATCCTCTACGAGGTGCCGCTGCTGGCGATCGTCAGCGAAGTGCGCAATCGCTATCGCTACCGGGAGACCTCGCTGGAGCAGGCACGCGAACAGCTGTATCGCAAGTTCGACTGGCTGACCGCCAATGCCTCGGCCGATGAGCTGTCGCAATTGCAGGTCGCCGATTTCGGCACGCGCCGGCGCTTTTCCTTTGGTGTGCAGGCAGAAGTGGTCAACGTGCTCAAGCACGACTTCCCGGGTCGTTTCGTCGGTACCAGTAACGTGCATCTGTCCCGCGAGCTGGACATGAAACCGCTGGGCACCATGGCCCATGAGTGGATCATGGCCCACCAGCAACTCGGCCCGCGTCTGATCGACAGCCAGATCGCCGCCCTCGATTGCTGGGTTCGCGAGTACCGTGGCCTGCTCGGCATTGCCCTCACCGATTGCATCACCACCGATGCGTTTCTTGGCGATTTCGATCTGTTCTTCGCCAAGCTCTTCGACGGCCTGCGCCACGATTCCGGGGACCCGGTGGCGTGGGGTGAGAAGTGCATCGCGCACTACCACAAGCTCGGCATCGACCCGATGAGCAAGACCCTGGTGTTCTCCGACAGTCTGACCCTGCCGAAATCGTTGGAGATTTTCCGCGCGCTGCACGGTCGCATCAATGTGAGCTTCGGCATCGGTACCAACCTCACCTGCGATATCCCGGGTGTCGAACCGATGAGCATCGTGCTTAAAATGACCGCCTGCAACGGCCAGCCGGTGGCGAAGATCTCCGACGAGCCTGGCAAGACCCATTGCAAAGATCCGAATTTCGTCGCCTATTTGCGACATGTGTTTCAGGTTCCTGCCGAATCCAGTCTATCTAGCAAGGAGTGAATTCATGCAAGCCGTACAGCGTGAGATTGCTGAGCAGCTCAAGGTGCAACCACCGTTCGCCGACGACCAGGCCCTGCAGGCCGAAATCGCCCGGCGCCTGACGTTCATTCAGGATTGTCTGGTCAATTCCGGGCTCAAGACCCTGGTGCTGGGCATCAGCGGCGGCGTCGACTCACTGACCGCCGGCCTGCTGGCCCAGCGCGCGGTACGTGAACTGCGCGAAAAAACCGGCGACGACCGCTACAAATTCATCGCCGTGCGCCTGCCCTACGAAACCCAGTTCGACGAGCACGACGCCAAGGCCTCGCTCGACTGCATCGCCCCTGACGAAATCCACACCGTGAACATCGGCCCGGCGGTCAAGGCGCTGGCAGCTCAGGTGTCGGCGTTCGAAGGCAAACCGGCGGCGTCGGTCGACTTCGTGCTGGGCAATACCAAGGCGCGTATGCGCATGGTGGCGCAGTACACGATTGCCGGGGTGGCGGGCGGCTTGGTGATTGGCACCGACCACGCGGCGGAAGCAGTGATGGGTTTCTTCACCAAATTCGGCGATGGCGCCTGCGACCTCGCCCCGCTCAGCGGCCTGGTGAAAAATCAGGTGCGCGCCATTGCCCGCAGTTTTGGCGCGCCGGAGTCATTGGTCGAGAAAGTGCCGACGGCTGACCTCGAAGACTTGTCACCGGGCAAGCCGGACGAAGCGGCGCACGGCGTGACCTATGCCGAGATCGATGCGTTTCTGCACGGGGAAACGGTGCGGGACGAGGCGGCGAAGATCATCGTCGATACGTACAACAAGACTCATCACAAGCGGGTCATGCCGTTTGCGCCTTGATTTTTCAACGGCATGAAAAAGCCCGCTGAGGAGCGATCCTCCGCGGGCTTTTTCTTTGGCCATCAGTGAAGCGGATGGCCTCTTCGCGAGCAGGCTCGCTCCCACATTGGCCCTGATTACTTGACGACGATGGTGCCTTTCATCATCGAGATGTGGCCAGGGAACGAGCAGAAGAAGCCGTAGCCACCGTCAGCTACCTTGGCCACATCGAAGGTCACCGAGTCGGTTTCCTTGGCGCCGATGATCTTGGTGTGGGCGATGATGCGCGCGTCGCCGTCCTTCAGGTAGTTCTTGTCGATACCGGCTGCCAGGCCGTCGGTAGCAATCGGCTGCATGTCAGCTTCTTTGCTGATCACCAGGTTATGGCCCATGACGTTCTTCGGCAGGCTGCCGGAGTGGGTCAGTTCGACGGTGAAGGTCTTGCAGCTCTTGTCGATCACGATTTCCTTGGTGTTGAAGGACATTTGATCGGTGGAATCAACGGTGGTTTTGCACTCGGCAGCCATCAATTGGCTGCTGGCCAGCGCCAGCAGGGATACCGCAACAACTTTGGAAAACATGGTGAATCTCCAAGGCAGGGTTAACAAAAACACTAGTGGTGGAAAGACTGCCTGAAATCATCGCAAGTTCATATGACTTGAGTCAAAAATTGTATACAACTTTCAGGCTATGACACTCATCGACACAATCTAACGGCCATTTCGTTGGGCCAGGCCTATGATCGGTCCACCTACTGAAACGGAGTGCCAGTCATGTTCTTTAACGGCCTGTTGTGCAGCTTGCTCGCCGCCTACGCTTGTGGCGCCAGCGGCACTTTTGAATCACCCGAACGCGAAGTCTAGTCCTTGGAGCGCAGCGTGCCAGCCGTTACCCTGTGCGACTGATCGACTCAGGAGTAACGCATGTCGCTGAAATCCGTTTGTGTGTTTTGCGGTGCCAACGCCGGTACCGTGCCGGCTTACACCGAAGCTGCCGTGGCCCTCGGCCGGGCATTGGCCGAGCGTAATCTGACGCTGGTCTACGGCGGTGGTGCCGTCGGTTTGATGGGCATTGTCGCTGATGCCGCGCTCGCCGCTGGCGGCGAAGTGATCGGCATCATTCCGCAAAGCCTGATGGACAAGGAGATCGGCCACAAAAGCCTGACGCGCCTGGAGGTGGTCGACGGCATGCATGCGCGCAAGGCGCGGATGGCTGAGCTAAGCGACGCGTTCATCGCCCTGCCCGGCGGCCTTGGCACGCTGGAAGAGCTGTTCGAAGTCTGGACCTGGGGCCAGCTCGGCTACCACGGCAAGCCTTTGGGGCTGCTGGAAGTGAACGGTTTCTACAGCAAACTCACGGCTTTTCTCGATCATATCGTCGGCGAAGGCTTCGTTCGCGCGCCACACCGTGACATGCTGCAAGTGAGCGAATCGCCAGATTCCCTGCTCGACGCCCTCGATCAGTGGCAGCCGACCGTCACGCCCAAGTGGGTCGACCAAAAACCCGGTTAACCCCCGGACACCGATACAGGGCAGAATACGCGCCGCTCAACCTCACCTTCGACCCCAGAGGATCGCCCATGGCCAAACCCAATTACTCCTTCGCCAAACGTCAACGAGACCTGGCAAAGGAACAGAAGAAAGAGGAAAAGCTTCAGCGCAAGAAGCAAACCGCTGAAGAAGCGGCACTGAACCCTGACGGTGAAGTGGCGACCGATGATGATGTTGATGCATCCGATGCACCGAAAGATCAGACGCCCGACGCCTGAGCCCCACCGGGTTTGATGATCGAATCAGACCCTGCGGATTTGTGACGGGGCTGGCAGTTCTGCTGCCGGCCCTCACAGCCCTGATTTCCCTGACACACCAAAATCCCTGTGGGAGCGAGCCTGCTCGCGAAAGCGGTGTATCAGTTACAAATCCATTGGCTGACCTGACGCTATCGCGAGCAGGCTCGCTCCCACATCTGAAAACTCATCAATTCTGAGGCATCACCGTAACCCGCACTTCCGGGTCGTGATTACCGCCACCGAGAATCACCCCCCGCAACGGCGACACATCGGAAAAATCCCTCCCCCACGCCAGCGTGATGTGTTCCAGCGCCGGCTGCACATTGTTGGTCGGATCGAAATCCACCCAGCCCGATACCGGACAGAACACCGATACCCACGCATGCGAGGCGTCGGCGCCGATCAGGCGTGGCTGCCCCGGCGGCGGCTGGGTGAGCAGGTAGCCGCTGACATAACGCGCCGCCAGACCGCGCGAGCGCACACAGGCCAGCATCAGATGAGCGAAGTCCTGACAGACGCCGCGTCGACGCTCCAGCACTTCCACCAGCGGCGTCGCCACCTGGGTGGCTTCGGCATCGAAGGTGAATTCGCTGAAGATCTTCTGCATCAGCGCCTGCACCCCGAGCAGCAACGGTCGCCCTGGCGGAAAACAGCTTTGCGAGAACTCGACGAAGCTGCGCTTCAAATGCACATAAGGCGACTGGAACCGGTAGCGACAGGCTTCGAGCAAGTCGGCGGACAGCGGCTGACTGCTGTAGGTCAGCGCATCGCGGGTCTGCTCCCACGCTGGCGACTGGTTGAAATCCAGCGCCGGCCGCGCCAGCACCTCGACCGTCAGCCGGGCGTTGACCTGCAATTGGTCATGGGGCCGTTCAAATGCCAGACGCGTCAACGGATTGCCAAACACGTCCAGTTCATCACGGCGCATGGTCGGCTCGGGACTGATCAACAACTGCTGCTCGGTGCAGCGCTGCCAGCTGCATTCGCGCGGCCACAAGTGCGCCAGTTGCTGCGCGAGGGAGACCGGGCTGTCGTAGTGATAACAGGTGTCGTGGAAGATCTGATATTGAGCGCTCATCACACGGACACCGTTCGCTGGCTGACATCATCGACATGGGCGAAATGGCGCAGGGCCAGACGATCCGATACCTGGCCGCTGGCTTCGGCGATGTCCTGCAACAGATCGGCCAGACCATCCAGCGCGGCACGTACGCTGGATTTGCCGAACAAAGGATTTTCCAGACAACCGAGATCAAACCGCGACAGGCGCTCGACCAGTTGCGGCAGCGCGGTTTCCCGAGGCGCGGCGAAATCGTCGTTCAGGCGTTTCAGCGTGCGGGTGACCAGTTTCAGCTGAAACAGCACCGCGTGGGGGTTCTGCTCATCCAGCAGCAGCAAATCCAGCACCGGAATCAGTTGCGCCACCGCCAGATAGCGCGAGCGATAGGTGATGCTGCTGTTACCCAACTCCAGCAACCACTCAAGCCCCGCCTGATCGAAAGCACCCGCACCGCGCAGAAATGCGGCGAGGCTGCTGCTGAGAAATTGCAGGCGTTCGATGCGCCGGCCGATCATCAGAAAACGCCAGCCTTCGTCACGGGTCATGTCATCCAGGGCAAACCCCGACAGCGCTGCCAGCGACATCACCAGACGATTGAGAAAATCCAGCAGTTCGCCGAAGTCCGGTTCATCGACTTCCAGCTCCAGCGCCTCGCGCTGCAATTCGACCAGCGCCTGCCAGTTTTCCCGGGACAGCTTGCCGCGCACTTGCGAGGCGGCCCATTGCAGGCGTTGCAAGTTGGAGCGCAGGCTGAACGACCAATCCTCGCCCAGCAACGCAGCGAGCAGGCGCTCCGGCAGTTCGCCCTCATCCGGCAACAGCGCCAGCCGCTCGCCGAGATCGACCGCTGCTTGCAGCGCCTGCGGATCATCGCCATCGACGTAACGCGTGAGCATGATGCGCAGCAGCCGCGCGCTGTCGTCACAGCGCTCGCAGTAGCGACCGAACCAGAACAGATTTTCCACCACCCGCGACGGCAGATATGGATCGCGGCGGACCAGATCGTGCACGCCGACATTGCGCTGCGCCTTCCACTGCTCGCCACTCGGCGCACGGTCGCTGAGCACCCAGGTGTCCTTGCTCGCCCCGCCGCGCTGCATCGACACCACCTCGGCATCGGCCTCGGCCGCCACTCGGGTCAGACCACCCGGCAATACGCGGTAGCCGTCGTGGCTGGCCACCGCATACATGCGCATACCGATCGCGCGGGGTTGCAGATGACCGTCTTCGGCTTGCCAGACCGGCGCCTGCGACAGTTGTGCGAGCTCTTGCGCGACGTAGGCATAAGGCCGTGCCTGCATACGCTGCGCCAGCTCGAGGCGCTGGCTTTCATTCAAGTCACGGCCGAAAACAGGCGCAAAACTCTGCGACGGGAACGCCGGTTTGATCAACAACTCCGGGAGTTTTTCCAGCGCCTGCGCCAGCACTGGCGCTTCACCGCACCACCAGGTGGCAATCGACGGCAGGATCAGTTCTTCGCCGAACAGGTATTGATTGATCTTCGGCAAAAACCCCAGCAGCCCCGGCGATTCCAGCACCCCGCTGCCTAGCGCATTGGCCACCAGCACCCGCCCCTGACGCACCGCCTCAAGCAGACCGGGGACGCCAAGCGCCGAGTCGGTACGCAGTTCCAGCGGGTCGCAGAAATCATCGTCGAGGCGGCGCATGATCGCGTGCACCCGGCGCAGGCCACTGAGGGTTTTCAAATACACCGTGGCATTGCGCACCGTCAGATCGCCGCCCTCGACCAGCGGATAACCTAGCTGACGGGCCAGATACAGGTGCTCGAAATAACTTTCATTGAACCGCCCCGGTGTCAGCAGCACCACCAGCGGTGCGTCATCGCCCTGCGGTGCCTGACGGGCCAAAGTTTCCTGCAAGGTGCGGAAGAAACCGGCCAGATGCTGAACCTTCAGATCACGGTACAAATCGGGAAAGGCGCGGGAAACGATGGTGCGGTTTTCCAGCGCATAGCCGGCCCCGGACGGCGCCTGCGTGCGATCGGCAGTGACCCACCAGCGACCATCCGGCGTGCGCGCCAGATCCACGGCATACAAATGCAGAAAGGCTGACTCGGGCGGGGCAATGCCCTGACAGGGCCAGAGAAAATTGTTGTGCCCGAATACCAGCTCGGCGGGCAGCAGGCCTTCACTGATCAACCTCTGCGGACCGTACAGATCCGCCAGCACTGCGTTGAGCAAGCGCGCACGCTGAGCGATGCCCGCGGACAATTGCTGCCATTCATCAGCCGCGATCACATGGGGCAGCAGATCCAGCTCCCACGGCCGGTCAGCGCCCTTGGGATCGGCATAGACGTTGTAGGTGACGCCGTTTTCCTGAATCTGCCGCGCCAGCAAGGCTTGGCGCTGCACCAGTTGCGCTGGACTGCTGCGCTGCAACTGATCGAACAGGCGCTGCCAATGCGCACGCACTGCGCCGCTGCCGTCGAGCAGTTCGTGATAGGTGCCCGCAGTCAGCGGGTAGCGGTCTAACAGGTCAGGCATGGAAAGCTCGGCAGACAGCAGGGAACGGTCAGACTAACGCAGGCACATGACACGCGGATATACGAAAAATCCGCGTATTGCGTAGGCTCTAGTAACGGCGCAGGTCGATGGTCATCGGTAGCTCGTCATTGATTTCTACTTTGGGTACGGGAAGTTTCCCCGGCGTGTGTCCGAGGCGGAAAAACCGCGCCATGCGCCGGCTCTCCGCTTCATTGGCATTGACCGGCAAGGTTTCGTAATTGCGCCCGCCGGGATGGGCGACGTGGTACTGGCAACCACCCAGCGAACGCCCCATCCAGGTATCGAGCAGGTCGAATACCAACGGCGCGTGCACCGGTATGGTCGGATGCAGGCAGTTGGCTGGTTGCCACGCCCGAAAGCGCACCCCGGCGACAAACTCACCCACCCGCCCGGTCGAGTGCAACGGTACCGCGACGCCGTTGCAGGTCAGCAGATAGCGCTGTGGCGGCAGGCCGTTGAGTTTGACCTGCAAGCGCTCCAGCGATGAATCGACGTAGCGCACCGTGCCGCCCGCCGAGCCCTCCTCGCCCAGCACATGCCAGGGTTCGAGCGCCTGACGCAGCTCCAGCTCGATGCCATTGACGGCGTAGTCACCGACCTTGGGAAAACGAAACTCCAGATGTGCGGCAAACCATTCCGCACGCAGCGGATAACCGGCGTTGTTGAGTTCGACGATGACGTCGGCGAAATCCTCTTCGATAAAGTGCGGCAGCAAAAAGCGATCGTGCAGCTCGGTGCCCCAGCGTGCCAGTTTCGCCGGCGCATAAGGCTCGCGCCAGAACCGCGCGACCAGTGCCCGCAGCAACAACTGCTGAGCCAGACTCATGCGCGCATGGGGCGGCATTTCAAAAGCGCGCAGTTCCAGCAAGCCGAGACGCCCGGTGGCGCCGTCCGGTGAATACAGTTTGTCGATGCAAAATTCGGCGCGATGGGTATTGCCGGTGACGTCGATCAGCAGATTGCGCAACAGTCGATCGACCAGCCACGGTGCACATTCCTCGCCCGGTTCCGGCATTTGCGCAAAGGCGATTTCCAGTTCGTACAAGGCGTCATTGCGCGCCTCATCAACCCGTGGAGCCTGGGACGTCGGGCCGATGAAGAGGCCGGAAAACAGGTACGACAGCGAAGGATGGTTGTGCCAGTAGCTGATCAGACTGCGCAGCAGATCCGGCCGCCGCAGAAACGGTGAGTCCGCCGGTGTCGCGCCGCCGAGGACGAAATGGTTGCCGCCGCCGGTGCCAGTGTGGCGCCCGTCGATCATGAACTTTTCGGTGGTCAGGCGGGTTTGCCGCGCCTGTTCATAGAGAAACTCGGTGCGCTCGACCAACTCGTCCCAGCTTGCCGATGGCTGCACGTTGACCTCGATCACGCCCGGGTCCGGAGTGACACGGAAGTTGCTCAGGCGCGGATCACTCGGTGGCTCATAGCCTTCCAGCAGTACCGGGCAGTGCAGTTCTTCGGCGGTGGCCTCAATGGCCGAGACCAGTTCCAGATAATCCTCGACCCGCTCCAGCGGCGGCATGAACAGATACAGCCGCCCTTCGCGGGCTTCGGCGCAGAATGCGGTACGGGTCAGCCAGTCAGCGGACTCATCGATTTTCGGCACCCGCTCATCCAGCGCAGCAGGTTCGCCGTGCACACCGAGCTGCGCGGCATCCGGCAGTTCAGCGAAGTCCTGATTCGGATCGTTGGGATGGATGAACGGATATTCCGCCGCTTTCACCCACGGCTGCGACGCCAGCGGCAAGCGATAACCCAGCGGCGAATCCCCGGGCACCAAGCGACAGTGCTCATCGCGCAGATACCAACGGCCGCTCTGCCATTGATCGCCCTTGGCCGTGCGCGCCAGCGGCAGCACCTGGCCGATCACCTTGTTCAGACCCTGACTGAAGACCTTGCGCAATCGCGCGCGCTCCAGCGGTTCCTCCAGACGCGAATCTTCGGCGCTGACGTTGCCGGGCAACGCGCCCTCACGCCAGAGGTAATAGAGATGATCCTCGTAAGCCGGGAAGACGAAGCGTGCAGGCAACTTCAGGCGCTCGGCGACGCTGGCGAGAAAGCGTCCGGCCAGTTCGCCGTCGGCGCCGTAGTCCTGCTGTTCGTCGGCGATCAATGCGTCGTTGTGCCAGATCGGCTGACCGTCGCGGCGCCAGTAACAATTGAGCGACCAGCGCGGCAATTGCTCGCCGGGATACCACTTGCCCTGACCGAAATGCACCAGCCCCTGCGGTGCATATTGCTTGCGCATGCGCTGAAACAGTTCGGCGGACAGCCGGCGCTTGTCCGGCCCCAGCGCGGCAGTGTTCCATTCGGCGCCGTCCGGGTCGTCGATGGAAACGAAGGTCGGCTCGCCGCCCATGGTCAGGCGCACATCGCCTTCAAGCAGGTCGGCATCGATTTGCCGCCCCAGCGCCTGGATCGCCCGCCACTGTTCATCGGTGTAGGGCTTGGTGACACGTGGCGCTTCCCAGATTCGCTCGACCGACATTTCGTGGCTGAACTGTGTCTCGCAAGGTTCGACCAGACCACTGATCGGCGCCGCCGAGGACGGATCGGGACTGCACGCCAACGGAATATGCCCTTCCCCGGCGAACAACCCGGAGGTCGCATCAAGGCCAATCCAGCCGGCACCCGGCAAATACACCTCGCACCAGGCGTGCAGGTCGGTGAAGTCGACGTCGGTGCCGGACGGGCCGTCGAGGCTTTTCACGTCGGCGGTCAGTTGAATCAGGTAACCGGAAACAAACCGCGCCGCCAGACCGAGATTGCGCAACAGCTGCACCAGCAACCATGCCGAATCTCGGCAGGAACCGGAGGCGTGTTGAAGTGTGTGCTCCGGAGTCTGCACGCCGGGCTCCATGCGGATCAGGTAGCCGATGTCTTCGCTGAGGCGCTGATTGAGCGCCACCAGAAAATCCACCGCCGGCAGCGGCGTGCGGTCGATGCTGTCCAGGTAAGCCTTGAACGTTGGCGTCAGCGGCAGGGTTTCGAGGTACGGCGCCAACTCCTTGCGCTCGTCGGCGGCGTAGCTGAACGGAATTCGCTCGGCGTACGGTTCGAGGAAGAAATCGAACGGATTGAACACCGCCATTTCCGCTACCAGATCGACTTCGATGCGCAGCTCTGCGGTTTTTTCCGGGAACACCAGACGTGCCAGGTAATTGCCCTGGGGGTCCTGCTGCCAGTTGATGAAATGCTGCTCGGGCGAGACTTTCAGCGCATAGGAAAGAATTCGCGTGCGGCTGTGGGGCGCCGGGCGCAGGCGGACGATCTGCGGGCCGAGTTCGACAGCGCGGTCGTAGCGATAATGCGTGACGTGATGCAATGCGACATGAATCGACACGGCGTGCCTCCTGCGAGCCTTGGGCGTATGGGAAAGCGCGCAAGACTTATGCCATGCACAGGCTTGCGCGCTTTCGCGAAATGCTCAAGGCAGTACAGCACCAAAACCGGGCGATGCGAGGAAATGCTTTGGCTCAGTTGCACGCAAATGTTGCGGACGCTGATTCTTGCTGTGTTTGATCGGATGCTTTCGCGAGCAGGCCAGCGGCAACAACTTGATCGTTCCCACGCTCTGCGTGGGAATGCAGCCCGTGACGCTCCGCGTCACAACCATGTTCGACAATACTGCGAGTAACGGCTGGAACGCGGAGCGTCCCGAGAGGCATTCCCACGCGGAGCGTGGGAACGATCAGCAAAACGCCAACCCGAAGGTTGGCGTTCTGTTCAGCTCAAGCAGTGTTTAGCGCGGCACGACCGGCTTGCGCGTCGGCTTCGGCCCTTTGCCTTTCGCCGCATCCTTGCGCTCCTTGGCCGCCTGCTGGTTGCGGGCGAACGCAGCAGCCTTGGCCTGTTCACGCTTGTCCCACGGATTACCGCCATCACTGGCACGCGGCGGCAGACCGGTGTGCTGGGTGAGAATCTTGGTGGTCTTCTCTTTGGCGACCTTGTGGCTGCCGGCCGGCGTCGAGTTCTTGCGGCGGGCGCTCTGGTAGCTGTCGGTGGCAGGCTGATGCGCCGGGATCAGTTGATCCTTGCCCGGCCCGATCAGATCGGCGCGGCCCATGCGGATCAGCGCTTCACGCAGCATCGGCCAGCCTTTCGGGTCGTGATAACGCAAGAACGCCTTGTGCAGACGACGCTGATCTTCGCTCTTGACGATGGTCACGCCGTCGCTCTTGTACGTCACCTTGCGCAGCGGGTTCTTGCCCGAGTGGTACATCGCCGTGGCGGTGGCCATCGGCGACGGGTAGAACGCCTGCACCTGGTCGGCGCGGAAGCCATTGCCCTTGAGCCACAGAGCAAGGTTCATCATGTCTTCGTCGGTGGTGCCCGGGTGGGCAGCGATGAAGTACGGAATCAGGTACTGCTCCTTGCCGGCTTCCTTGGTGTACTTCTCGAACATGCGCTTGAACTTGTCATAGCTGCCGATGCCCGGTTTCATCATCTGGTTGAGCGGACCTTCCTCGGTGTGCTCCGGAGCGATCTTCAGGTAACCGCCAACGTGGTGGGTCACCAGCTCCTTGACGTACTCCGGCGACTCCACGGCGAGGTCGTAGCGCAGGCCGGAAGCGATCAGAATCTTCTTCACACCCGGCAGGGCACGGGCGCTGCGATACAGCTGAATCAGCGACGAATGGTCGGTGTTCAGGTTCGGGCAGATACCGGGGAACACGCACGACGGCTTGCGGCAGGCGGATTCGATTTCCGGGCTCTTGCAGGCGATGCGGTACATGTTCGCAGTCGGGCCGCCGAGGTCGGAAATGACCCCGGTGAAACCCGGCACCTTGTCGCGGATCTCTTCGATTTCGCGAATGATCGACTCTTCGGAACGGTTCTGGATGATGCGGCCTTCGTGCTCGGTGATCGAGCAGAAGGTGCAGCCACCAAAGCAGCCACGCATGATGTTCACCGAGAAACGGATCATGTCGTAGGCCGGGATCTTCTCCTTGCCGTACGCCGGGTGCGGCACACGGGCGTAAGGCATGCCGAACACGTAGTCCATTTCTTCAGTGGTCATCGGAATCGGCGGCGGGTTGAACCAGACATCGAGCTCGCCATGCTTCTGCACCAGCGCACGGGCGTTGCCCGGGTTGGTTTCCAGGTGCAACACGCGGTTGGCGTGGGCGTACAGCACCGGGTCGTTACGCACCTTCTCCAT
The DNA here is from genome assembly GCF_004307585.1 of Pseudomonas sp. Sample_20. Taxonomy (NCBI): domain Bacteria; kingdom Pseudomonadati; phylum Pseudomonadota; class Gammaproteobacteria; order Pseudomonadales; family Pseudomonadaceae; genus Pseudomonas; species Pseudomonas sp. Sample_20. The sequence continues at coordinate 29,281 of NZ_RCOA01000003.1, forward strand.
CGACGGCAGGCGGATCACGGTCTTGTCACGGGTCATGCGCGGGCTGGCGAGGATCTGCACAACCTTGGCTTCCTGCGGATCTTCCACCGGGCCTTTTTCCTGCTCGATGGCGCAGGCCTGAGTGTCCTGGGTATTCACGTACGGGTTGATGATCTTGTCGACCTTGCCCGGACGGTCGATGCGCGTGGAGTCGACTTCGTACCAGCCCTGCGGCGTGTCGCGACGGATGAACGCGGTGCCGCGCACATCGGTGATGTCTTCGATCTTGTGGCCCCACGACAGGCGCTGGGCAACTTCGACAATCGCGCGCTCGGCGTTGCCGTACAGCAGAATGTCGGCGCTGGCGTCGATCAGGATCGAGTTGCGCACGCGATCCTGCCAATAGTCGTAGTGGGCGATGCGGCGCAGCGAGGCTTCGATGCCGCCGAGCACGATCGGCACATGCTTGTAGGCTTCCTTGCAGCGCTGGCTGTAAACCAGGCTGGCGCGATCCGGACGCTTGCCGGCCATGCCGCCGGGGGTATACGCGTCATCGGAACGGATTTTCTTGTCCGCGGTGTAGCGGTTGATCATCGAGTCCATGTTGCCGGCCGCGACGCCGAAGAACAGGTTCGGCTCGCCGAGCTTCATGAAGTCGTCTTTGGACTGCCAGTTCGGCTGCGCGATGATCCCGACGCGGAAGCCTTGCGACTCCAGCAGCCGGCCGATGATCGCCATGCCGAACGACGGATGATCGACGTAGGCATCACCGGTAACAATGATGATGTCGCACGAATCCCAGCCGAGCTGATCCATCTCCTCCCTGCTCATCGGCAGGAATGGCGCTGGCCCGAAACATTCGGCCCAATATTTTGGATAGTCAAATAACGGCTTGGCTGCTTGCATGTCGACGACCGGTGTTGAAGTGAAAAATCGCGGGCGCGGAATATAGCACAAATTTTGACCAATTCCGACGACGGTGGTCGGTTTCTCTGTGCGCTGCTCTCGCGCCGCCAACCCGCCACACATTACGCGTTTTTGTTGAACGCACGACGCACGAAACGGCAAGGAAGCCGCCCGCCCGTCGCACTCCCAAGAGCAGCGGGGCATTAAACGCAAAGGAAGACAGGCAATGGCACCCAAACCGCCAACCAGAGGCATCACGACCGTCTCGGTTCATCATCCGCGACCCGATTATTCGCTAACCCGGCCTGGTTTCACGGCGCTTTTCGATGGCGGACCGGGGCACAGAATTCCTACACGCCCGACTCCGACAACGGTATCGACATCGATCGATCACGGGCTCAACCGCATTACCTCCGTGCCTGCGCGGGCAACGGTCAGCACGACAGCGGCCGCCGAATCGGCTGCAGTTGTGCATGAGCGGCCCTTGGGAGATTACTGGATCACTTCGCTGGTCTTGTTGCCGTCAGCCAATGCCGAAGGCATTTCGACGCTTAAGGGACGTCAGTATGTCCAAGTGCCTGAGGGTGGCACCGTGCAGGTCGGTCTGGACCCCGCCAGCGGTCTTTACCGGGCGAAATTGCCCAGCGAATTGCACCCGTCTGGTCCGCTGTTGCAGTTCGATGTCGAGAGCCGTCTCTGGCAACCCGTCGATACCTGGGCGCCATCGACCTACCCGCTATCCCCGAGCCGGCTGGAAGCGTTTCGCACCGATCTGGATTTCAGCACGGCCGAGCCGGGCGGCGATGGCCTGTTGCGCTTCAACGGCAAACTCTATGTGCAGATCGAGAATCAGGCCTATCAGGTCCTGCATGATCTTGATGCATCAGCGCCGCAGAGGGCGGTCATGCGCATCGTTCGCCCCGACGATCCCATCGCCAGCGATGCCACGAATGTCTACGTCGCATCCCGTCCAGGCAGGTCGGAACCGATCATTTTCGACGCTCGCTACGGCTGGCGAGGGACCAGTGTAACGGGGGCAGCCGGGATGCAGAGAGGGACAGGAGTGGCGCCCTCAGAGCTATGGCAGCGGGTGGAAGTCGGAATCAGACTTGACCACTTCAACAAGCGAATCGAGCAGGACACCGCTAAAAGTGAACACCTGAAGGAGGTGTGGCGCAGCATCAGGGAAGCGGGGGGCGAGCGCCCGGAAGCGGTCAAGCGCGAAACGATTGCGCTGCTTGATCGTGAATTACACAGCCACCAGGCGCTGAGGTCCCTTGCAAAAGCAATAAAATTCCATAAGCAGCAAAAGCCCGCGGTACGGCACTTCATAAAGAAGGAAGACTACGACAAAAAAATGATTGCGATGCACAAGATTCAAATGAGCTTTTACGATCAATTGGTCGAATGCGGCTTGACCCGCCATGCGCTGGGAGGGCCACTGATCGACATCGACAGGCTCCCGCGAACAGTCAACGTCCTGGGGAAAATTCTCGGCCATATGCGAGAGCGCCAGCACATTGCCGACAATCTGGTGAACACATGGCGGGTCCCGCCGGACGAATTCAGTGCATACGCTCTGACACCCATGGACACTCACGACGTCGTGGCTTCTTGGGTATTGGCCAAAAGCCTGATGCTGGACGACCATCAATCAGGCGGAAACTGCCCTCAGGCCTCCGAACTGGCGACCAGGTTTGGTCAGGTAACTTTCGTTTATGGAGCGCTGGGTAAAATTCCGGAGATTTCGCACCCTGCGATATTGCGTGATCTGCTCCAGGAATGCACAGCGCTTCGCTACTGGTACGAGCGCCTTGATCTGGCACCCGATGAGCAGCACGCAACGTCACGCACGGCAATCACCGCCGAGCTGAAAATATTCGAAGAGACGCTGACTCATCGCCTGTTCCAATATCAACGCCAGCCTGATCTCCCGGCGCTGCCGATCAACGATCAGGCCATTGATTTCGAGTATGTTCCGGAGCAGGACAGATCCGGCTTCCAACCGCCACCCAAGCGCATTTTCAAGGCAAAGAAACACGGTATATACAAGATCCATGTCGGCGAGTCCCGACGTACCGCGCACAACGAAGAAGTCATCGATGTACGCAGTCTGCACGACCCGCAACAGCCAGTGCAGACCTATGAACAAAGGGCTGGTGAGTGGCACCCCGTCCGCGCAACGCAGGACACAACCCTGCCCGACCTGACTCTCAGAGCCAATCAGCACCTTGAGCAAACCGACGCACATGTGCGCGAAGCCCGGCGCGAAGAGTCGCGCAAAAACCATCCGGACAACATTGTCGAGATGCTTGAGCGCAAGGCCGGGGCAATGGATGAGATCGCACTCCAGCTTCGGCGACAGGAGCCGACCGATGGCGAAACAGATGCGCTGATCCAACGCCTGGAGGACACCAGTGAACGCCTGCGCAGCGAGGGCGAAAACATTCGTGTCCGGATCTACAAGGACAAACATTTTCTGAGCCCCGACCGATTGTTGTATCTGATCGACAAGGGCGAAGTACGTGCGCAGAAAATCGAGACCCGGTTGAAACGCGGCAAGGGGCAGAATCGAGACTTTATCGACGTCTATCTACTGACGGATGCGCATACCTACGACCCCCTCTGGCACGCGCACTTTCATTACGCGAAACCGGATACGCCCGATCTCAACTTCAATGTTTCCGGCGGGCACCTGAAAACCCTTGAGCAAAGCCGCATGGGCGTGCGTTCGCAGCGCCGGGAAGAACTGGCGCAGCGGCCACACAAACCTATCTGGCGCGCCGCCCTCGATGGCCACGCAGCGCAGAAAATTTTCGACCTCGCCGCCACCTCTTTCCATCCCGAGACACATCATCAGGCATGACGCCGAACCGGCCGGCAGCGTCCGTTGCGGACGCGACCGCTCAATTACTACAAGGAACGTAAGACATGCGCAGCAAAACGCCGCACCCAGTTACTCCCCCCGGTAATTTTCATCTTCGGCCGGATACATCCGCCGATGCCATCCCGCAGCGTCCCCTCCTCACGCCGCGCCCCAGTCTTGACCCAACCGCGTTGAGCGGCCCGCCAATCCGCGCGGGCCGGCGCACGGAGAGCAACGATCCTGATGCGATCATCCCGGCGCCGAATGTCACAGTGCATGCGGCTGCATCAGCGCTGCAAACCATGGTCAACACTGGCCACCCCGTCGAGCATTACCGCCTCGCTGTCGCAACCGGCTTGCCTGACGCCGACGCCGAAGGCCTGAGGACATTCAAGGGTCGTCACTACGTGGAAATGGCCGACGGCGGTTTCGTGCAGGTGAGCAAGGATTCGCCGAGCGGCCTCTGGCGCGCCGGGCTGGCGAGCGAATCGAAGCCCTCCGGACCGCTGATGCTGCACAATCCCGAGAGTGGCAGGTGGCATGCGCTGGAGTTCTCTCCGCCGAGCACCTTCGCTTTATCGGTGACACGCCTGCAAGCGTTTCGCACGCCGCTCGACTTCAGCCATAGCTCACGCGACAGCGATGGGCTGTACCGCCATGACGGCAAACTCTACGCAGTGATCGACAATCACAGCTATCAGGTCCTGCACGATCACGATGCTTCGACGCCTCTGGCCGAGGTGATGCGCATCGTCCGCCCTGAAGATCCTGTCGCCGCTGACGTCGATAACATCTACAGCGCTACGCGCCCGGGCAGATCAGAGCCTGTCGTGTTCGATGCCGATCAGGGCTGGCAGGGCATTGTGGTCGGCGGGGCCGGCGGGATGCAGCGCGGCGGTGCCGACCAACCTGCTTCACCGGGGCTGCGCGAGCGGCTCAATGCCGCGGTCAATCGACTGCGAACGCCCCAGTCGCGACTGCGAAAACTCTACCCGTCTCTGGAAAGCGAGCAAATCCGCACGCTGCTGCGCACCCAGGGTGACGATGTACCAAGCTTTTTGACGCGCCTCGAGAATGAATACAAGACCCTGAAGCTGGAGCTCGCGACGTGGTCGAAAACCAGTGAGCTGGCCGGCGGGGCGACCCATCCCTCGGTGGAGCGCGCCGCGCAAGAGATCAAGCGCTGCTGGAAACGTCAGACAGGTACAACGTTGCAACTGGATCTTGGCGACGCAGGCATTGTTGCGCTGTCCGCAGATTTCAGCCATGTCCGCACGCTGCACTTGCAGGCGGTCGCCTGGTCGGAGGGGGGCGAAAACTTCCTCAAGGGGTTCACTGCCCTGGAGCGTCTGAAAATCAACGCCTCGGCGCTCGCCAGGCCGCCGGCGAACCTTGCGCAAATGCCTGCCCTCAAGGAGTTGGACCTGCGAGCGAACCACATTGAACTGAGCGACCAGACCGCCAGCGAGCTGGCTTCGCTCAGCCAACTGGAAACACTCGACCTGTCGGACAACCCGCTGGGCAAGGCCCCGGATTTCAGCGGCATGCTTGAGCTCAAGTCCGTGGGTCTGCGCAATGCACAACTGGATGACTGGCCAACCGGATTGCAGCATCAGTTGGCGATGGAGTCGCTCGATCTGCGCAATAACCGATTGCGTGAAATTCCGCAGACAGTCATCAGCCCGGCGAGTGATCAATTGCTCGCCATAGCCAACATCAACCGCATCACCCTGATCGAAGGCAACCCCTTTGCCAGCGGCTATTGGCGGCGGCTGGAAGTCTACTGGCAGCGGGTTACGGCCGAATATCCTGCCCTGATCACCAGCGCACGCACAGGTGCATTCCGGATTGATGGCGACATCCCTGAAGTCGCCATGCTGCTGCAGATGTATCCGGACAAAACGCCACAAACAGCCCGGGAATACCTGATTGGCCTGGGGGACAATGCAGAAGCCACGATCAGCCAGCGTTTCGCAGAGTTCAAGGCGCTCGATGCGCAACTGCTGGCCTACGTCGCCGACAGCCTGCCGGGAACATCCAGCGTGGCCGGCCGGGAAAAGGCTCGGGCAGAACACATTGCCCGGATCATCAAGGACTGCTGGCTCCAGCAATCGCCGTACCTTGCGCTGCCACCACTGAAAGGACCGCTACCACCACTGACTGCCGACTTCAGTCGGTTGACGTTGCTCACTCTTGATAGCGTCGTCTGGTCCGACACTGCCGACACGTTCCTGTCGCGGTTGCCGAATCTGGAGAATTTGACGATCAGCCATTGCGGTCTGGAAAAATTGCCCGCAGACATCAGCGCGATGAGCCGGCTCACCCACCTGAATCTGACCTCAAACCAGATAAAACTCGATGAGAACAGCGCTGGTGCATTGAGTGCATTGCATCAGTTGGTCAGCATCGACCTGTCGAACAACCCACTCCAGATGCTGCCCGATTTCAGTGCGATGTCCGGGCTGCAGACACTGGACCTGAAGAACACCGGCATCAGTGAGTGGCCCACCGGCCTGGCTGACAAGATCACCTTGACCGGCCTCGATCTCAGCAACAATAAATTGCGCGAAGTCCCCGACGCACACATCAACCCGCCAGCCGATCAATTGGCTGTGGTCGCGCGGATCAACAACCACACGCTGCTTGAAGGCAATGACTTCCCTTCGCCTTACTGGAGGAAGTTCGATCGCTACTGGCGAAAACTCAACGAACTGCATCCGCAGTTGATGACTCCGGCCCACCCCGCTGTATTCGACAGTGAGAACTCGCGCGCGCAGCGCTACCGAAAACTGTTTCCGAGCAAAAGCATCAAGGAATGCCGGGAGTTTATCTGGAACCATGACAAGGCCACTGTCGCGACCAGGCTGTTGGAGCTCGAGCAGGATTTCGCCGTGTTGAAAAACCAGCTGGATAACTGGGTCTTTTCGGGAGGCAGCAATCCTCTGCGCTATATCCGCGTCAATCAGTTGCAGATCAACACCCAAACCCGCAATGAGCGCATCGAGGCACGGGATCGGATCATCAGTTGCTGGCGACGTGAAACGCCGCAGAAACAGGCCTTCGACGGCACGCCGATAGGTCTGGAACTGGATTTGAGCGGCCTCACGTTGCCGACCCTGCCGGATCTGAACACCGATTTCAGCCATGTCGGCTCGCTCAAACTCAACAACATGAATCTCACCGAATCCCCGGAAGGTTTTCTGACCCGCTTCCGCCATCTGCGCTGGCTGAACATGGCCAACAATCGTCTCAGGGATCTCCCGCCGGCCATCGGCGAAATGCACGGGATGACCCGTCTGTTCCTGCAGGGGAATCAACTCGAACTCACCGCCGAGACCGCGCAGATACTGGCCGGAAGAACGACCTTGAGGGCCTTGTGGATACACGACAACCCGCACTTGAACGTGAGCCCGGATTTCAGCGCGATCACTGATATCCGCGAAGTCGACATGTCAAACACCGGCATCGGAAGTTGGCCAGCCGGACTGTTCGATCAGCCCCTGTTGGGCAGGATACTTCTGAACAACAACCGGATCACGAACCTGCCCAGCTTTGTCGTCGCACCGGCAGCGGATCGCCTGAGGCATTCGATTCAGGTCAACAGCGGCACTCAGATAAGCGATAACCCCCTGAACGAATACACCCGAGAACGCTTGGCCGGCTACAGTGAGCGGCTGCGCCACTCCGCAACATCGCTTTACAATCCTCTGAACCTGCTGACCACTTCTGCCCCGGCAGCCCGCCCGCAGCCGGCGCTAATGAACGCTGCGTCGGCCTATCCGCAGTTGACCATCGGTATGACGGCAACCGAGGCGACGAAACGCACCGCGCAGCTGGACAGACTGAAAGCACAGGACGGCTCGGATGGATTTTTCAATATCATTTCCCGACTCGGCCACCACGCCGATTTCCGTCGGCAGGTCTGGGACGTGGTCGATGCCATCAGCGAGAACAACGTGCAATCACGCGCTCTGCGCAGAGATGTGTTCGATCGCGCCTGCGAAGCCGGCTGCACTGACCTTGCCGCCGCCACGTTTACTGACCTGCAAGTGCTGACCATGACGCATACGGCCAGAGTGCAGGCAAGGCAAGACGGGGATGGCACTCGCCTGGTGGACCTGTCCAGAAGTCTGTTCAGGCTAAGGCAGGTCGATGAACTGGCCGCAGCAGATATCGCTGCGAGCAGGACAATCGCCAACGATCCACAGGCTCCAGCGCGTGAGCGCAATACCCAGCGCCTGCGCCTGAGCGACCCGCATGAAATGACCATGGCCTACCGCTTTGGCCTCAAGGATCGGCTGCAGTTGCCGTTTCAGCCGCAGACGCTGTCCTTTATCGGCATGGCCGGCGTCACACCGCCCATGCTGGAAGTCGCCTACCGTAAAGTCATCGCCTTGAACGGCTCTCCCGAAGAGTTTCAGGCTCTGGTGTCGATGGAATTCTGGCAGGACTTCATCACGCACAAATATCCGTCCCGGTTCGACGCCGCACGTCAGCCTTATCAACAGAGACAGGCGGCACTGGACGAGCAATTCGCGAAAAAAGTACTGACCCGGGCCGAATACGACGCGCAAACCAATGACGTCACTGCACAGTTGGCCATTAGCGAAGCGACGCTGATCCAGTCACTGACGCGCGAGGAAATTCGCCCCGGTGAGGCAGTTGAAAAACCTGCCAGCAGCGAGACGGCAGTTTCGGCCGATTGAAGCAGGCCACGACAGCAGCCGGATGATCCGGCCTACTGTCATTCGTCGTCGTCGAAGTTGTAACTGCCCGGTGCGAGGTTTTCGAAGCGCGTGTATTTACCGATGAACGCCAGCCGAATGAAACCGATCGGGCCGTTACGCTGCTTGCCGATGATGATTTCGGCGATGCCCTTGTGCTCGGTTTCCGGGTGATACACCTCGTCTCGGTAAACGAACATGATTACGTCGGCGTCCTGCTCGATCGCTCCGGATTCCCGCAAGTCGGAGTTCACCGGGCGTTTGTTCGGGCGCTGTTCGAGGGAACGGTTGAGCTGCGACAGCGCCACTACCGGACAGTTGAATTCCTTGGCCAGGGCTTTCAGGGATCGCGAGATCTCGGAAATCTCGTTGGTGCGGTTGTCACCGCTGGACCCGGGAATCTGCATCAGTTGCAGGTAGTCGATCATGATCAGGCCGACATCGCCGTGCTCACGCACCAGACGACGAGTGCGCGCGCGCATTTCCGAAGGACTGATGCCGGCGGTGTCATCGATGAACAGTTTGCGGTCGTTGAGCAGGTTGACCGCCGACGTCAGGCGCGGCCAGTCGTCGTCTTCGAGTTGGCCGGAACGCACTTTGGTCTGGTCGATTCGGCCGAGCGAAGACAGCATACGCATGATCAGCGATTCGCCTGGCATCTCGAGCGAGTAAACCAGGACAGCCTTCTCGCTGCGCAACACGGCGTTTTCCACCAGGTTCATCGCGAAGGTGGTTTTACCCATCGACGGACGGCCGGCGACGATGATCAGGTCGGACGGCTGCAAGCCGCTGGTCTTCTCATCGAGGTCGGTGTAGCCGGTGGACAGCCCGGTGATCGCGTCGGCCGTGTTGAACAACGTGTCGATGCGGTCGATGGCCTTGGTCAGCAGCTCATTGACGCCGACCGGGCCGCCGGTCTTGGGCCGCGCTTCGGCGATCTGGAAGATCTGCCGTTCGGCTTCGTCGAGGATTTCTTCAGCGGTGCGACCTTCCGGGTTGAAGGCGCTGTCGGCAATCTCGGTGCTGATACCGATCAGTTGGCGCAACGTCGCACGCTGGCGGACGATCTGCGCATAGGCCTTGATGTTGGCGACGGACGGGGTGTTTTTTGCCAGTTCGCCAAGATAGCCGAGGCCGCCGACTTGCGACGTCTGGCCTTCCTTGTCGAGTTGTTCGGCAAGGGTCACGACGTCGATCGGCGAGTTCTGATCGGCCAGTTTGGCGATCGCGCGGAAGATCAGGCGGTGGTCATGTCGATAGAAATCGCCGTCGGAGACTTGATCAAGCACGCGTTCCCAGGCGTTGTTGTCCAGCATCAGACCACCGAGTACAGCCTGTTCAGCCTCGATGGAATGCGGCGGCACCTTTAGGGCAGCGGTTTGCAGATCGTATTGCTCGGGAGCGGAGATATCGTTCATGGCCACTTGAGTATTAGTGAAAAGCAGGGAATTCAGAAAGACAAAGGGCACGACCTGTAAACAGGATCGTGCCCGATGTTAACCGCCTGACGGACAAGCCGCCAGCCGATCCGTGTTGCTTAAGCTGCTACCACGACAACGCGTACGGTGGCTTCAACTTCGGCGTGCAGGTGCACGGCCACGTCGAATTCACCCACGTTGCGGATGGTGCCGTTCGGCAGACGAACTTCGCTCTTCTGCACTTCAACGCCGGAGGCGGTCAGTGCGTCAGCGATGTCGTGAGTACCGATCGAACCGAACAGCTTGCCTTCGTCGCCAGCGGTGGCAGTGATGGTCACTTCCAGTTCGGCCAGTTGGGCAGCACGGCTTTCAGCCGATGCCTTACGGTCTGCGGCGGCTTTTTCCAGCTCGGCGCGACGCTCTTCGAACGCAGCCAGGTTGGCAGCGGTCGCAGCGGTAGCCTTGCCGAAAGGCAGCAGGTAGTTACGGCCGTAACCGGCCTTAACGTTTACTTTGTCGCCCAGGTTGCCCAGGTTGGCGATTTTTTCCAGAAGGATCAGTTGCATGTGAAAATCCTCTAACTTTTAACCTTCACCGTTCGCGCTGTCGGTGTCTTTCGACACGTGACGACCGCGAAAATCAATCAGGCTGTCGACAATGGCCAGAACCACGAGCAACGGATAGATCAGCTGCATGAACAACAGCAGCGTGACGTACAACCCCACCAGCCAGAAACCGGCCAGTCGCTTCTGCCCGACCAGCCCGTGAATCAGGGCCAGCCCGGCGAACACCAGCGGTACACTGCACAACGGCGTCAACATGGCCATCTGTGCACCGAGATTCGGGCCCAGAAGCATCAACGCCAGCAGTAACATCGCCGGCCCCAGCGGGATGCGGATGGCGCGAAACTCGCGACCGAAACCACCCGGGTTGTACAACAACGCCTGCCAATGCCGCCCGACAATCAGGCTCAGCACGCTGACGATCTGCAACAAGGCCGCAATCAGTCCGGTCAGAACCGGTGCAATCAGGGACGCGAAACGCGCTTGCTCATCGACCGACAATTGCTTGTAGGTCTCACCAAGAAGTGCCGGCATGACCTTTATAAGGGCCTGTGCAAGCATCTCGATCTGGGCCGCAAACGCGACCCCGAGCACCACTGAAAACACCACTCCGATCACTACGCTGACCAGCAGCGTGCGGACCCAGGATTCGCTTGCGCGCAAAACCAACGCAAGCCCCGAAGACCCCAGCAGCACCAGAAGTGCCCGTGGGTCGTCGGCATACAGCCACCAGATCAAGGCCGGCAGCAGTCCCAGCGACAGAACGCCAAGGGCGTCCGTCAATCCGCGCCGCAGCAGCACAAGGCTCCCGGCGGCAGCACCCAACCAATACAACAACGGCAATGTTGCACATCCGGCCACCACGAGAGTGGCCTGCATTCGGCCTCGCATGATGAACTCAGCTAAGGCGCGCATGCATTCAATCCTTTGCTACTTGTCGACTGCCCGGTCTCAGCGGCCGTGGCTGTCGGTGTAGGCCAGCAGGGCCAGGAAGCGGGCGCGCTTGATAGCGGTGGCCAGCTGACGCTGATAACGAGCTTTGGTACCGGTGATGCGGCTTGGAACGATTTTGCCGGTCTCGGATACGTAGGCTTTCAGAGTGTTGAGATCTTTGTAGTCGATCTCTTTCACGTCTTCAGCGGTGAAGCGGCAGAATTTACGACGACGGAAGAAACGTGCCATTTGATAGGCTCCTTAATAAGGTCCGTGGATTACTCGTCAGCGTTATCGCTGTTGTCGCTGTCATCACTGTCGGTGCCTTCGGCGCCTTCGTGCTCAGGACGGTCGCGACGCTCACGGCGCTCACTGCGGTTTTCTTCAGCCTTGAGCATCTCGGACTGGCCGGTAACGGCTTCGTCGCGACGGATGACCAGGTTACGGATCACTGCATCGTTGTAGCGGAAGTTGTCTTCCAGCTCGGCCAGGGCCTTGCCAGTGCACTCAACGTTCAGCATCACGTAGTGAGCCTTGTGAACATTGTTGATTGCGTAGGCCAGTTGACGACGGCCCCAGTCTTCCAGACGGTGGATTTTGCCGCCGTCTTCTTCGATCAGCTTGGTGTAACGCTCAACCATGCCGCCGACTTGCTCGCTCTGATCCGGGTGGACCAGAAAGATGATTTCGTAATGACGCATGAATGCTCCTTACGGGTTGTAGCCTGCCGCTCAAAAACGGTCAGACAAGGAGTGAATGACACTTATGGACTTGCTGGCGCGGGGCACATGCGTGCCTGCCGTCACAGCAAGGGGCGCAATTGTAGAGAAGGGACTGCGGGGGCGCAAGGCAATTGGTGATTATTTGAACAACCACCGATCTTCCAGACACCGTAACCGAATGTGGGAGCGAGCCTGCTCGCGAATGCGGCCTGTCAGGCAACAATGACGTCGACTGACACTCCTCTTCGCGAGCAGGCTCGCTCCCACAGTTGATTGCGTGAAGCTTATTTCTTCGCGGCAGCCTTGGCCTTCGCACCGCGCTGGCGCTGGGCTTCGAAAAGGCACACGCCGGTGGCGACCGACACGTTGAGGCTGCTGACGCTGCCGGCCATCGGCAGGTTCACCAGATAGTCGCAGTGCTCGCGGGTCAGGCGACGCATGCCTTTGCCTTCGGCGCCCATGATCAGGATGGTCGGGCCGGTCAGGTCCTGGTCATAAATGCTGACCTCGGCTTCACCAGCGGTGCCGACTACCCACAAACCGCGCTGCTGGAGTTTTTCCAACGTGCGCGCCAGGTTGGTCACGGCCACAAGCGGAATCACTTCCGCGGCGCCGCAGGCGACTTTACGCACCACCGGGGTCAGCGTGGCCGACTTGTCTTTCGGCACGATCACCGCCAGCGCACCGGCCGCATCGGCCGAACGCAGGCAGGCGCCGAGGTTGTGCGGATCGGTCACGCCGTCGAGCACCAGCAACAGCGGCGCGCCTTCGGTGCGATCGAGCAACTCGTCGAGCATCGCCTCGCCCCACACCTGACTTGGGCTGACTTCAGCGACAACGCCCTGGTGCACGCCTTCAACCCAGGCGTCCATTTCGCGACGCTCGGCCTGGCCGACCTGAACACGGTTTTCATTGGCCAGCTCGACCAGCGTCTGCACGCGCGGATCGTTACGGCTTTCCGCCAGCCAGATCTGCTTGACGCGTTTGGGGTGGTGACGCAGCAACGCTTCTACCGCATGAACGCCGTAGATTTTTTCCAACTGACTCATGACTTCGCCTTCGGTTTACGCGCCCCGCCACTTTTGGCTGGAGCGGAACCCGCTTTTGGCGGGCCCTTACGGTGTTTGCTCGGCTTGGCTGGCTTGCCGTCGGTCGCCCTGTCAGGCGCCGACCGTCCGGTCTTTCCCCCGGACGCCGCTTTACCACCGTTTTTCGCATCGGCCAGCAAGGCCTTCTTCAATTCACGGCTTTTGCGCAGCTCGGCGTTTTTCGCCACGGCGTCGCTCGGGCGATAGGCTTCGGCGACCTTTTCCTTGGCCGGACGACGGCTGGCGGTTTTCGCTGGAGCCTTTTCTTCCGCAGCCCTGGCAGCAGGCGCAGCAGTTTCGGTGCCACGTTTCTTGCGACCAATCGGCGCGCTGATGGTTTTCTCGGCCATCTCGAAGTCGATCTTGCGCTCGTCTAGGTCGACGCGCATGACGCGTACTTCAACGGTGTCGCCAAGACGGAAACTGCGACCGGTGCGCTCGCCCGCCAAGCGGTGATGCACAGGATCGAAGTGGTAGTAATCGCCTGGCAGCGCGGTGACATGCACCAGGCCTTCGACGTAGATATCGGTCAGCTCGACGAACAGACCAAAACCGGTCACTGCAGTGATCACGCCCGGGAACGACTCGCCGACGCGATCCTTCATGAACTCGCACTTGAGCCAGTTCACCACGTCGCGGGTCGCTTCGTCGGCACGGCGCTCGCTCATCGAGCACTGCTCGCCGAGCTGCTCCAGTGCCGCTTCGTCGTACGGATAGATGCGCGCTTTCGGAATGGTCATCGCCCCGGCACGACGAACGTGCGGGGTGTCCTGTTTCGAATGGATCACGCTGCGGATTGCGCGGTGCGTGAGCAGGTCCGGATAACGACGGATCGGCGAGGTGAAGTGGGTATAGGCTTCGTAATTCAGGCCGAAGTGGCCATCGTTTTCAGCGCTGTACACCGCTTGACTCAACGAACGCAGCATGACGGTCTGGATCAGGTGGAAATCCGGACGATCCTTGATGCTCGCCAGCAGGGCCTGATAATCCTTCGGCGACGGACCGTCCTTGCCTTTGTGCAGGGACAGGCCGAGCTCACCGAGGAACGCGCGCAGTTTTTCCAGACGCTCTGGCGGCGGACCGGCGTGAACACGATACAGCGCAGGAATTTCGTGCTTCTTGAGGAATTCGGCAGTGGCCACGTTGGCGGCCAGCATGCACTCCTCGATCAGCTTGTGCGCATCATTACGCACGGTCGGACGGATTTCGGCAATCTTGCGCTCGGAGCCGAAGATGATCCGGGTTTCCTGGGTTTCGAAATCGATCGCGCCACGTACGTGACGGGCGGCCAGCAACACCTTGTACAAGGCGTAGAGCTGTTTGAGGTGCGGCACGACGTCGGTGTACTCACCGCGCAGTTTGCGCGCTTCGGTCGCCTTCGGCGTTTCCAGCATCGCGCTGACCTTGTTATAGGTCAGACGAGCGTGGGAATGGATCACCGCCTCATAGAAGCAGTAGTCGGTCATTTCGCCGGACTTGGAGATGGTCATCTCGCAAACCATGGCCAGACGATCGACTTGCGGGTTCAGCGAGCACAGGCCGTTGGACAGTTGCTCGGGCAGCATCGGAATCACGCGCTCGGGGAAGTACACCGAGTTGCCGCGAACCTGAGCTTCGTTGTCCAGCGCCGAGCCGATCTTCACGTAGCTGGAAACGTCGGCAATCGCCACGTACAACTTCCAGCCACCGGAGAACAGGCGCAGTTTGCCCGGTTTGGCTTCGCAGTAGACCGCGTCATCGAAGTCGCGGGCGTCTTCGCCGTCGATGGTGACGAACGGCAGATGGCGCAAGTCGATGCGCTTCTCTTTGTCTTTTTCTTCAACTTCCGGCTTGAGCTTGGCAGCTTCTTTCACAACCGCTTCAGGCCAGACGTGCGGAATGTCGTAAGTGCGCAGGGCAACATCGATTTCCATGCCCGGCGCCATGTAGTTGCCGACCACTTCGACCACATCGCCTTGCGGCTGGAAGCGCGGCGTTGGCCAGTGGGTGATTTTCACTTCGACGAACTGACCGATCTGCGCATTGGCGTTGCGGCCCGGCGTCACCAGCACTTCCTGCTGGATCTTCGGGTTGTCGGCAACGACGAAACCGATGCCGCCTTCTTCGAAGTAGCGACCGACGATGGTTTCGTGAGCGCGGGACACCACCTCGACGATCACGCCTTCACGGCGACCACGACGGTCGAGCCCGGAAACCCGGGCCAGCGCACGGTCACCATCGAACACCAGACGCATTTGCGCCGGACTCATGAACAGGTCGTCGCTGCCGTCGTCCGGCACGAGGAAACCGAAACCGTCACGGTGACCGCTGATGCGGCCGAGGATCAGGTCGAGCTTGTCGACCGGCGCGTAAGTGCCACGGCGGGTGTAGATCAGTTGAGCGTCGCGCTCCATAGCGCGCAAGCGGCGGCGCAGGGCCTCGATCTGGTCTTCTGTGGTCAGACCAAACTCTTCGACCAGTTGCTCGCGGGCAGCAGGCGAACCCCGATCGGCGAGGTGCGCCAGGATCAGTTCGCGGCTGGGAATAGGGTTTTCGTATTTTTCCGCTTCACGAGCGGCCTCGGGATCGAGGGACTGCCAATCGGCCATTAGAGAGTTTTCACCTTGTCTATATACGGGTTAGTTTGGCATAGGCGCCGGGAAACGGGAAATTTCCGCTTCTATAAGGCTGTGCAAGGCCTTGTATCGACGCTCGGAGACCGTTTTGAACGCCGCTGGTAAAAAAATTCAGTTTTTTCTGCGGCAGGGGTTTACAGTTAAAAAGACGCTCCGTATAGTGCGCGCCATCGACGACGCACAAGCGCTTTCGATGATGCCCAGGTGGTGAAATTGGTAGACACGCCAGCTTCAGGTGCTGGTGACCTTACGGTCGTGGAAGTTCGAGTCTTCTCCTGGGCACCAATTTCGAGTTTGAGACTAGATCAGTTTCAACACTCACACAAAACCCGCGAAAGCGGGTTTTTTGCATTTGCGGGAAAGCTTTTGCTCACACTGATTTATTAAAACCAAATCAGGGGTTTACAGATCAAAAAGGCCTCCGTATAGTGCGCCACATCAACAGCGGCAACGCTTGCGATGATTGCCCAGATGGTGAAATTGGTAGACACGCCAGCTTCAGGTGCTGGTGACCTTACGGTCGTGGAAGTTCGAGTCTTCT
>NZ_RCOA01000003.1:45645-105439 GCF_004307585.1 Pseudomonas sp. Sample_20
GACACGCCAGCTTCAGGTGCTGGTGACCTTACGGTCGTGGAAGTTCGAGTCTTCTTCTGGGCACCAATTCAAATTCAAGGTTCAGGCCTTGGATTTCACAAAAACCCGCGAAAGCGGGTTTTTGCGTTTCTGGCTTCCTGAATTTCCGCAGGTCTTGTAGGAGCTTGTAGGAGCTGATGAGTGCAACGAGGCTGCGATCTCTTGATCTTGCTTTTCCCCGCAACTCGCAGGAGGCAGATCAAAAGATCGTCCGAACGCGGCCCGAGCCTTCGGCAGCTCCTACCCGATCCCCTTGTCCCGCACAAGGCGCACTTGAGAAACAATATCGTTTATCATTGTTGCAAGTTTTTGCAATGCGACAGTGAGGAACCCTGCGAATGACGTTTCGAAATACCCTGCGCCGAGGCCTGACCTTCACCCTCCTCGGCCTGGCACTCGCCACTCCCCTCACCCAGGCTGCCGATGCGGTTTCCCTGACTCTCTACAACGGCCAGCACAAGGAAGTCGGCGACGCGATTGCCAAGGCTTTCGAAGCCAAGACCGGCATCCACGTCAACGTGCGCAAAGGCAGCAGCAACCAGCTCGCGAGCCAGATCATCGAAGAAGGCGACCGCTCGCCCGCCGATGTGATCTACACCGAAGAGTCGCCGCCGCTGAACAACCTCGGCGAACAGGGTCTGCTGGCCAAGGCCGATGACGCCACCCTAGCGGTTTTGCCGGAAAAATACGTCGCCGCCAACGGTACCTGGATCGGCGTTACCGCACGCGTGCGCGTGGTCGCTTTCAATCCGAAACTGATCGATGAAAAAGACCTGCCGAAATCGGTGATGGAATTCTCCGAGCCGCAGTGGCAGGGCAAGGTCGGCTTCGTTCCGACCAGCGGCGCCTTCCAGGAACAGGCCGTAGCAATCATCAAGCTGCACGGTCGTGACGCCGCCGAAGAATGGCTGACAGGCCTGCGCGCGTTCGGCAAGACCTACAGCAACAATATGGTCGCGCTTAAAGCGGTGGAAAACGGCGAAGTCGCTACCGTACTGGTGAACAACTACTACTGGTTCGCCCTGCAACGCGAGAAAGGCAAGCTCGACTCCAAGCTGCATTATTTCACCGGCGGCGACGCTGGCGGCCTGATCACCGTGTCCAGCGCTGCCGTGCTGAAATCCAGCAAACATCCAAAAGAAGCCCAGCAATTCCTCGCCTTCATGGCCAGCGAAGAAGGTCAGCGGGTGATCACTCAGACCACCGCCGAATACCCGCTGCACAAAGGCATGGAATCGGATCGCGGCCTCAAGCCGTTCAGCGAACTGGAAGCGCCGAACGTCACTCCGGCGGACCTGGGCAATGCTGAAGAAGCGCTGGAGCTGGAACGCGAAGTTGGCCTGAACTGATGGCAGCATCGTTATCGGCCCCCGCCGCGCGCGGGGGTTACGTGCCACGACGCAAAAGACCGTCAATCTGGCTGGTGCTGCCGGTATTGCTACTGGTGGTCATGAGCCTGCTGCCACTGGGCTATGTCGGACTGAAAGCCTGGCAGGCCGGCTGGGCCGAGGCGCTGCATTTGCTGTGGCGCCCGTATGTGTTCGGCCTGTTGCGCAACACCTTGGCACTGATGGTCGGCGTGACGGTTACCTGCGCCGTGATAGGTCTGTCGCTGGCGTGGCTGCTGGAGCGCAGCAATCTGCCGGGGCGGCGCCTGTGGGGCGTGATCCTGTGCCTGCCGTTTGCGGTGCCGGCGTTTGTCAGCAGCTTCACCTGGGTCTCGCTCAGCGCGCAATTCGAAGGCCTCGGCGGGGCGATTCTGGTGATGAGCCTGTCGAAGTATCCGCTGATCTTCCTGCCAGTTGCGGCGACCCTGCGCAATCTCGATCCCTCCCTCGAAGAATCCGCCCGCACGTTGGGACAGAATCGCTGGGGCGTGTTTTTCCGCGTCACCCTGCCGCTGCTGTGGCCATCGCTGCTGGCCGGTTCGCTGCTGATTGCCCTGCACATGCTGGTGGAATTCGGCGCGCTGTCGATCATCGGCCTGCAAACCTTCACCACGGCGATCTACCAGCAATTCGAACTGGAATTCAGCAATGCCAATGCTGCGATGCTTTCGGCGGTGTTGCTGGCGCTGTGTCTGCTGCTGTTGTGGCTGGAGCTGCGCGTGCGTGGCAAGGGCCGGCATGTGCGCACCGGCCAGGGCGCGGCGCGGCAAGCTGAACAAGTAAATCTTGGAGCGTGGTCGGCGCTTGGTCAGTTGTATTGCCTGTTGCTGGCAATTATCGGCAGTGGCGTTCCGCTGGGGATGTTGGCGTATTGGCTGGCGGTCGGCTCATCGGCGGCGTTCCCGGTAGCGGCGATCACCGAGGCGCTGTTGTCATCGCTGGCATTGTCATTGGGCGGTGCGGCGCTGTGCCTGGTGCTGGCGGTGCCGGTCGGGTTGCTGGTGGTGCGCTATAAAGGCCGATTGGCAATCTGGGCCGAACGCCTGCCTTATCTGTTGCACGCGCTGCCGGGGCTGGTGATTGCGTTGACGCTGGTGTATTTCGCCCTGCATTACGTGCCAGTGCTGTATCAGACGTCGGGCTTGCTGCTGATCGCCTATGCGCTGCTGTTCCTGCCATTGGCGCAGGCGCCGATCCGTACTGCGCTGAACAAGGCTGCACCGCAGCTGGAAGAAGCGGCGCGGACATTAGGCGCATCGTCGTTCACCGCGTTTTGCCGGGTGACCTTGCCGATCATTTTCCCGGCACTGGGCGCGGCGTTTGCGCTGGTGTTTCTTGATGCGATGAAGGAACTGACGGCAACGTTGCTGCTCAGCCCAACCGGACTCAATACATTGGCGACCGAAGTCTGGGCGCACACGGCGAATGTCGAGTTTGCGGCGGCGGCGCCTTATGCGGCGTTGTTGATTGTGGTCTCGGGGTTGCCGGTTTATCTGCTGACGACGCGGATGTATCTGAGCCGCTGATACCGTATTCGCGAGCAGGCTCGCTCTCACAATGGGTTGAGTTTCCCTGTGGGAGCGAGCCTGCTCGCGAAGAGGCCAGCCCGGATAACACTAAGCGCGGAACTGCCCCAGGCTGGCTTTCAATTGCGCAGCCAGACCATCCAGCACCTTGCCACTGGCCGTGGTCTCCACTACCGCTTGCGCCGCTTTCTCGGCCTGTGCATGAATCGTTTCGACGCGCCCACGCACTGCCTGTGCACCCTGCGCCTGATGCGCTGCTGCTTGCGTCGCCAGACCGATCGCCGCGTGCACCTGCTCGACCGAAGCCTGCACCGACTGCTGCAACCGCGCACTGTCGCGCAAGACCAGCAAACCTTCGCTGGCCTGCCGTCCGGCCTGACCAATCGCCTCGACGGCCTCACGTGCGCCCTGCTGCAAAGCGACGATGTGCGCTTGAATATCGCCCGTCGAGCTCTGCGTTTTGCTGGCCAGTGCACGCACTTCATCCGCCACCACGGCAAACCCACGCCCGGTCTCACCGGCCCGCGCCGCCTCGATCGCAGCGTTCAATGCCAGCAGGTTGGTCTGTTCGGCGATGCCGTGAATCACCGTCAGCACCACCTCAATCTGCTCGCTCTGCTGCGCCAGTCGCTCGATGACCTTCGCCCCGGTATCGACCTGCCCGGCCAGCGCTTCGATCAGGCTGCCGACCTTGGCGGAAGTACGAGTGTTCTCATCGGTGGCCTGACGAATATCGACAACCTGCTTCAGCGCCGCCTGCATTGCCTGACTTTCCGACTGCGCCTCGTCTGCCATTTGCGACAGCGCGCGCAGGCTTTCTGCAACTTCATCGCGCTGCATTCCGGCAGCCGCATCGGCGCCAGCGTTGCGCAAAGTCATCGCGCCGATTTCCACGCCAGTGCGCTGAGCGACATCACCCGCCTCGCGTACGATCGGCTGCAATTTATCCACAAAGCGATTGACCGCTGAGGCCATGTCGCCGATTTCATCCTTGCTGTTGATCTGCACACGCTTGGTCAGATCGCCCTCGCCCGCTGCCAGATCGTCCATTGCCGCATTGAGCATTTTCAGGCGATTGACCACACGATGACCGAGGACCACGGCCAGCAACAGCAGCACGCCGCAACCGACCAGTGCCAGGCCAAGGCCGATACGCCAGCGCAGTGTCGCGGCAGCGTCTTGAACGGTTTGTGCGGTGTTGGCTTTCATTTCGCCAGCGGTGCCCTGCGCCGATTGCAGGCGCGCCTGCATTGCCTTGGCGCTGTCCGCCGCTGCGCCTTTGAGGCTGTCGCCGACCAGTTGATCGCTGCTGGCAATCAGCGCGAGGAAGCGCTTGTCGAGCTCGGCCAGATCGGTTTCTACCGAGGCCGTGGACACGCCCATCAGCACTTTGCCGATTTCCACGCCGTTGGGATTGATCGAGGCCTCGAGGTAGTAGACCGAAGGATCGTTTTTCGCCGCATCCAGTACTTTATCCAGCGCACGCTCGCCCTGACCTTTTTCCAGCAAGGCCTTGTTGATCGGATTTTCACGGTTGAGATAACGGGTCAGATGCTGGCCGGTGGCGTCGTCATACACCACGAACAGCACGTTGGGATTGCGCTGGGCGCGGCGGGCAAACTCCGACAGCGTCGGCACGTCGCTGTCCCACATCGCACGCGGCGCTACGGATGCAAGCAACTGCGCCATGTCGTTGGCCGAATCCTTCAGATCCTTCTCCAGCGTCGCCCGCAGTTGCGCCTGCTCTTCTTTGAGGCGTGCGGACAGGCCAGCCGTGAGGCGCTGACGAGTGCTGGCCGATAACGCATCAAGACTTGAAGTGACTTCACGCCCGGCCTGCTCCAGCTCACCGGAGAGCTTCTGGCTGTCGGCACCCAGGCGCACGGCCAGATCAGCTTCGAGCGCCGTGACCGTGCTCCGCGTCAGGGCAACCGCCACCAACACCTGCACCAAAAGGGCGATACCAAGGGTAACGAACACCGGCCGCAACAAACGGCTTTGTAACAGTGAGAGAACGGCTGACACTTTAAATCCCTCTACTTCTGACGCCATTAATTTGATGGCACTCTTGTAGACAGATTCACAGCAAAGGTCATGCCGTCCAACAGGCATAAACGACAAAGGCCCCGATTAAGGGGCCTTTGTTTTTTACATCAACAACTTATCAAGCGAACGGATGACGCAGAACGATGGTTTCGTTGCGGTCCGGGCCCGTCGAAATAATGTCGATCGGCGCGCCGATCAACTCTTCAACGCGTTTGATGTAGGCACGAGCATTGGCCGGCAGCTCTTCCAGGGTCTTGGCGCCCACGGTCGATTCGCTCCAGCCCGGCACTTCTTCGTACACCGGCTGCAGGCCGACGTAGCTGTCAGCATCGGTCGGCGCAACGGCATTGCCCTGCGCGTCTTTGTAGCCGACGCAGATGTTGATGGTTTCCAGACCGTCGAGTACGTCCAGCTTGGTCAGGCAGATGCCCGAAATGCTGTTCACGTCGATAGCGCGACGCAGGATGACGGCGTCAAACCAGCCGCAACGACGGGCGCGGCCAGTGGTAGCGCCGAACTCGTGACCTTGCTTGGCCAGGTGCGCACCGACTTCGTCGAACAGCTCGGTCGGGAACGGGCCGGAACCGACGCGAGTGGTGTAGGCCTTGGTGATGCCCAGGATGTAGTCGAGGAACATCGGACCAACGCCCGAACCGGTCGCCACGCCACCCGCGGTGGTGTTGGAGCTGGTCACGTACGGGTAGGTGCCGTGGTCGATGTCGAGCAAAGAACCTTGCGCGCCTTCAAACATGATGTCCTTGCCGGCACGACGCAGGTCGTGCAGCTCGGCGGTCACGTCGAGCATCAGCGGCTTGAGCAGCTCAGCGTATTCCTTGCACTCGGCCAGGGTCTTTTCGAATTCGATGGCTGGCTCTTTGTAGTAACCGACCAGCATGAAGTTGTGGTAGTCCACCAGTTCACGCAGCTTGTCTTCGAAGCGCGGCATGTTCAGCAGGTCGCCGACACGCAGGCCACGACGGGCAACCTTGTCTTCGTAAGCCGGGCCGATGCCGCGACCGGTGGTACCGATCTTCAGCTCGCCACGGGCCTTTTCACGGGCCTGGTCCAGCGCGACGTGGAAGGACAGGATCAGCGGGCAGGACGGGCTGATACGCAGGCGCTCGCGCACCGGTACGCCTTTCTCTTCCAGCTTGGTGATCTCGCGCAGCAGGGCGTCAGGTGCAACCACCACGCCGTTGCCGATCAGGCATTGCACGCCTTCGCGCAGCACGCCCGACGGAATCAGGTGCAAGACGGTTTTCTCGCCGTCGATCACCAGCGTGTGACCCGCGTTGTGGCCACCCTGGTAGCGCACTACGGCGGCAGCATGTTCGGTCAGCAGATCAACGATCTTGCCTTTGCCCTCATCACCCCACTGGGTGCCCAGGACTACGACATTCTTACCCATAACACTTGTCCTCATTCGCGCAAACTTGGTGCCGGCGATGGCCGGCAGGAAAACTCAAGAAGCCAGTGGCGATACTTGCCAAAGCCCGTTCTGCTGAATCAATTGCCGGTCGCAGTCCGCATCACGGGCGGCGGCCAAAGGTTGTCCAGGCAAGGCCTGAACGACACGCTGACCCTCACTGCGCAACTGGCAAACCTGCTGCCAGAGTGCCGCATCCGTACTGTCAGGCATCCAGATACCGCCAGACGGTAGCTCGATCTCAGCACGCCCCAGGGTCACCAGGGTTTTCAAATCGGTAGAGAAACCAGTCGCCGGACGGGCGCGACCGAAATCGGCGCCGATGTCATCGTATCGACCGCCCTGAGCGATGGACTGGCCAACGCCCGGCACGAACACCGCGAACACCACACCGGTGTGGTAGTGGTAGCCGCGCAACTCGCCGAGGTCGAAATACAGCGGCAGCTGCGGGAAGCGCACGGAAAGACGCTCGGCGATCGCCAGCAGATCTTCCAGCGCCGCCAGCACCGGCGCCGGCGCGTTGGCCAGACGCTCGCGGGCAGCGCTCAACACTTCACGGCCGCCACACAGATCAACCAGTGCGCGCAGCATCCCCGACAGATCGGCTGGGAGACCTTCGGTCAGGGTAATCACTTCATCGATGGCCTTGCGCTGCAGGGCATCGAACAACTGCTGCTCGACTTCACCGGAAAGACCAGCGGCACGCGCCAGACCACGGTAGATGCCGACATGGCCGAGGTCCATATGCACGTCCGGCACATCGGCCAGCTGCAGCATGGCCAGCATCAGACTGATGACTTCGACGTCGCTGCTCGGGCTGGCGTCGCCGTACAGCTCGGCGCCCAGCTGGATCGGGCTGCGCGAGGACGACAATGCACGCGGCTGGGCGTGCAGGACGCTGCCGGCATAGCACAGACGACTCGGGCCTTCGCGACGCAGGGTGTGCGCATCGATGCGCGCCACTTGCGGCGTGATGTCGGCGCGGAAACCCATCTGCCGGCCCGATTGCGGGTCGATGACCTTGAAGGTACGCAGATCCAGGTCCTGGCCCGCGCCGGTCAGCAGGGATTCCAGGTACTCGATATGGGGAGTCACGACGAACTCGTAACCCCAGCTCTGGAACAGATCCAACACCTGACGACGCGCGACTTCAATGCGCGCCGCCTCCGGTGGCAGTACTTCTTCGATGCCATCTGGCAGCAGCCAGCGGTCTACCGTTGCCATTACGCCATTCCCCTTTGATCCGGGCGGCCAGCACTAGGCGAGCCTTGAGTGAAGCAGAAAATGATCGGGGCGTTCAAAACGCACGCGCATGAACGACGCAGCGAAAGGCCGGCTGGCGGCTTCGCCCATCACTTTCCTCGAAAAACGCTCGGGCTATTCAAACCCGATGCCTGCAACAAAAACAGCAATCAAACGTGCAGACGCAAAAAAGCCGGGAATTTCCCGGCTGCCGCATCATACACACGTTTTCCGAAAGGATCACCCCGCCCGAGGTTTTAGCCGCCGGGCGGACTGATTCAGGTCAACGTCGTATCAAGGTTTGGCTTTTTCCAGATAACGGAAGAAGTCGCTGCTTGGGTCGAGGACCAGGACGTCGGATTTGTTCGCGAAGCTTTCACGGTAGGCACGCAGGCTACGGTAGAAACCGTAGAACTCCTGGTCCTGGCCGTAGGCCTTGGAGTAGATCGCAGCAGCCTGGGCGTCACCGTCACCGCGAACCTCTTCGGATTCACGATAGGCTTCGGCCAGCAGCACGCGGCGTTGACGATCGGCGTCGGCACGGATGCCTTCGGCCAGCTCGTTACCCTTGGCGCGGTGCTCGCGAGCTTCACGCTCACGCTCGGTGCTCATACGCTCGAACACACTGCGGTTCACTTCCTTCGGCAGATCGATGGCCTTGACCCGGACATCGACCACTTCGATACCCAGCTCTTTTTCCGCCATCTTGTTCAGCGACGCAGTGATGTCAGCCATCAGCGCATCACGTTCACCCGACACCACTTCGTGCAGGGTGCGCTTGCCGAACTGGTCACGCAGGCCCGATTCGAGACGACGGGACAAACGCTCGTCGGCGATCTGCTTCAGACCCGAAGTCGCGGTGTAGAAGCGCTCGGCATCTTTCACCCGCCACTTGGCGTAGGCATCGACCATCACGGCTTTCTTTTCCAGAGTCAGGAAGCGCTGCGTCGGTGCATCCAGCGTCAGCAGACGCGCATCGAATTTGCGCACCTGGTTGACGTAAGGCACTTTCACATGCAGACCCGGCTGGACATCGGCCTGAACCACACGACCGAATTGCAGCAGCACCGCGCGCTCGGTCTGAGCGACGATGTAGAAGCAATTCCAGCCCACCAGTACCACAACGACGCCAACGATCAGGGCGATCAGCGATTTATTGCTCATCAGCGGGTCTCCCTTGTACGCGTCTGCGGCACGTCAGTGACATGCGGCGTGACGTCCGTGTTGTTGCTGGCGGCCGAACCGGTCACCGGTGCATTACCCGAACTG
Source organism: Pseudomonas sp. Sample_20 (assembly GCF_004307585.1). Classification (NCBI taxonomy): domain Bacteria; kingdom Pseudomonadati; phylum Pseudomonadota; class Gammaproteobacteria; order Pseudomonadales; family Pseudomonadaceae; genus Pseudomonas; species Pseudomonas sp. Sample_20. Next base: position 54,582 of record NZ_RCOA01000003.1, read on the forward strand.
TTCTGGATCATCTTGTCCAACGGCAGGTAGAGCAGATTGCTCTGGCCGTTCTTGTTGCCGGTCACGAGGACCTTGCTGGTGTTGCTGAAGACTTCCTGCATGGTGTCCAGGTACAGACGCTCGCGGGTGACTTCAGGTGCCTTGCGATACTCGGCGACCAGTTTGGTGAAGCGATCGGCCTCACCCTTGGCGCGCGAGATGGTCTCGTCGCGATAACCGTTGGCATCTTCGATGATGCGCTGGGCCTGACCACGGGCTTCCGGCACCACGCCGTTGGCGTAGGTTTCAGCCTGGTTGCGCGAACGCTGCTCGTCTTCACGGGCGCGGATCACGTCATCGAAGGCTTCCTGCACTTCACGCGGTGCCGCTGCGCTCTGTACGTTGACCTGGGTGACGGTGATACCGGTGCGATAGGTATCGAGGAAACGTTGCAGACGCTCCTTGATTTCGCTGGCCATCAATTCACGACCTTCGGTCAGCACCTGGTCCATGGCGGTGGAACCGACCACGTGACGCAGTGCACTTTCAGTCGCGTGCTGCAGGCTGATTTCCGGCTGATCGACGTTCAGCACGAAGTCCTGCAGGTTGCTGATCTTGTACTGCACGGTCAGCGGCACTTCGACGATGTTCTCGTCTTCAGTCAGCATCTGGCCCTGCTTGGTGTACGCACGCTCACGCGTCACGTTCTCCATGTACTTCTTGTCGATCGGCGGGAAGTAGATGTTCAGGCCCGGGCCGACAGTCTCGTAGTACTTGCCGAAGCGCAGCACCACGGCTTGCTCCTGCTCGTCCACCACGTAGACCGCGCTGTACAGCCAGACAGCCGCCAGCACGACCAGGCCGATGCCGAGCAGACCGCCGAAGCCGCCACTGCTGCGCCCCGATCCGCCGCCGTCATCACCGCGTTTCTTACCACCACCGAACAACCCGTTCAGGCTTTCCTGCAGCTTTCGGAAGGCCTCGTCGAGATCCGGTGGTCCCTTGCGGTCGCCGTTATTGCGGCGCTTGCCACCCCAGGGATCCTGATTATTCGAGTTGCCACCCGGCTCATTCCAAGCCATAGCGCTCTCCATCTGATAAAGCAAAGACGCACCCACGGCGCGCCGACCAATGCTACAGAATGCCTGCCGTTGCGGCACAACCGCTTTGTCAGGCTTTTATTGCAAAGTGTGTTGCTCGATGAATTCCATCGGCTGCAATCCTTCGCGGCTTACCAATCGATTCAGCTCGATCCGGGGCAAACGAACGGCCAGCAGGCTGACACCTTCATCATCGTATTCTTCTTTCTGCACCGCCCCGAGTTCGAAGAACTGCGCACGCAGCCGAGCGAAGCGTTGCGGCAAGCGCAAGGTACCGACGAACAGATCACTGCCGAGCAACTCGGCGATGGCCTGTTCAAGCAGTTCCAGACCGCTGCCATCCCTCGCCGAGAGCCAGACCCGTTGCGGCTTGCCATCGGCATCGCGCTGGATCTGAGGCTCGACGCCCTCAAGCAAATCGAGTTTGTTATAGACCTCGAGGATCGGCAAGTCTTGGGCACCAATCTCGCCCAGCACCACCATCACCTGCTCGATCTGCAACATGCGATCCGGTTCGGCCGCATCGATCACGTGCAGCAGCAGGTCGGAATTGCTCGACTCTTCGAGCGTAGACCGAAATGCCTCGACCAGCTTGTGTGGCAGGTGACGAATGAACCCCACGGTATCGGCCAGGACAATCGGACCGAGGTCGTCAAGCTCCAGCCGGCGCAGGGTCGGGTCGAGTGTGGCGAACAGTTGATCAGCCGCGTACACCTCGGACTTCGTCACGTTGTTGAAGAGTGTCGATTTGCCCGCGTTGGTGTATCCCACCAGCGAAACGGTAGGAATGTCCGCACGGGATCGGCCACGGCGCGACTGCTCGCGCTGACTGCGCACCTTCTCCAGCCGCCCCTTGATCTGACGCAGGCGAACCCGCAGCAGACGGCGGTCGGTTTCCAGCTGGGTTTCACCCGGGCCGCGCATACCGATACCGCCACCCTGACGTTCAAGGTGAGTCCAGCCGCGAACCAGCCGCGTGCTCATGTGGTCAAGCTGGGCCAGTTCGACCTGCAGCTTGCCCTCATGGGTGCGTGCGCGTTGGGCAAAAATATCGAGAATCAGCCCGGTGCGGTCGATCACGCGACACTCGAAAACACGTTCGAGGTTGCGTTCCTGACTGGGCGTGAGGATGTGATTGAAAATCACCAGATCGGCTTCTTCAGCCTTGACCAGGTCGCGCAGTTCCTCGACCTTGCCGCTGCCGATCAGATATTTGGCGGTTGGCCGATGACGCGGCACGTTAAAAAACGCGACGGTCTCGGCGCCAGCCGAATTTGCCAACTCCTGAAACTCCTGCGGATCTTCGCGCGCCTCAGGGTCCTGTCCATCCAAGTGAACGAGGATGACTCGTTCACCACCACCGTGGCGCTCAAAGAACAAAGGAGACTCCTATCAGGCGTTACCCGGCGCTGCATCGGCATCGCCCTGTTCGTTTTCGGTTGCGCTAGGCAGACGAATTGGACGAACCGGCACGACGGTCGAGATAGCGTGTTTGTAGACCATCTGGCTTACGGTGTTTTTCAGCAGGATCACGAACTGGTCGAACGACTCGATCGTCCCTTGCAGCTTGATACCGTTGACCAGGTAGATGGAAACCCCGACTTTCTCTTTACGTAAAGTGTTCAGGTAAGGGTCTTGTAGCGAATGCCCTTTTGACATGTGCCGCACTCCTTTAAGGATTCAATAATAAAAACAGGTAAATTCAGATGGCTTCGGCCGTCACACCCCCAAGGATAGACGGCAATTGCAAGGACTCAGCTCAATATGGAGATGGTCCCAAGGTATTTCAAGGCGCGTGGCAGATTGTCGCAATCAAGACTGTCCAGCCAATGCAAATCGTCCCAGCTGCGCAGCCAGGTAAACTGGCGTTTGGCCAATTGGCGCGTGGCGATGATGCCCCGCTCCTGCATCTGGGCCAATGTCAGCTTGCCGTCCAGGTAATCCCAGACTTGGCGGTAGCCTACCGCACGTATAGACGGCAACCCGGAATGCAGGTCACTTCTTTTACGCAGGGCTACGACCTCGTCGATGAATCCCTGTTCCAACATATTTGTGAATCTTTGTTCAATTCGCTGGTGCAGAACCTGACGATTCGCCGGAGCAATGGCCAGGTTCGCGACAGTATAGGGCAATTGTTGGCGTCCCGAAGCGGCTGCTTCAGTACTTTGCGCAGATTGTTGCTCGCGCAGGGCGGTCATGCTCTGCCCGCTGACTCGATAGACTTCAAGTGCCCGACTCAAGCGTTGCGGATCATTTGGATGGATGCGCGCCGCCGACACCGGATCGATTTGCGCCAATTGATCGTGCAGGGCTTGCCAGCCAAGACGTGCAGCTTCTTCCTCGATCTGCGCACGGACCTCGGGATCGGCTGCCGGCATGTCCGCCAGACCTTCGACCAGAGCCTTGTAATAGAGCATGGTGCCGCCGACCAGCAGCGGGATCTTTCCTCGCCCAGTGATTTCGGCCATGGCCTGCAACGCGTCGCGACGGAAATCGGCGGCTGAATACGCTTCAGCGGGGTCGAGGATGTCGATCAGCCGGTGCGGGTATTGCGCCAGCAACTCTTTCGAAGGCTTGGCCGTGCCGATGTCCATGCCGCAGTAGACCAGCGCCGAATCGACACTGATCAATTCGCACGGCAGCACTTTGGTCAGCTCGATGGCCAGATCGGTCTTGCCCGCAGCGGTCGGGCCCATCAGGAAGATCGCTGGAGGAAGCTGGCTCATCAACGACCGCGCAGGAACAGTTTGTCCAGATCGTCCAGACCCAGCTGGGTCCAGGTCGGTCGGCCATGGTTGCATTGACCGCTGCGTTCGGTGTTTTCCATATCACGCAGCAGGCCGTTCATTTCCGGCAGAGCCAGACGCCGGTTGGCGCGGATCGCGCCGTGGCAGGCCATGGTGCCGAGCAGTTCGTTGAGGTGCGCCTGGATACGGTCGCTGGTGCCGTACTCCATCAAATCCGAAAGCACGTCGCCGACCAGTCGATTGGCTTCGGCCTGCTTGAGCAATGCGGGAATCTGCCGGATCGCCAGGGTTTCCGGACCCAGGCGCTGCAATTCAAAACCAAGGCGCTGGAACCACGCGGCGTGTTCTTCAGCGCAATCGGCCTCGCGCTGACTGACCGCCAGCGACTCCGGCACCAGCAACGGCTGGCCACTGAGACCTTCGCTGGCCATGGCGATTTTCAGGCGCTCGTACATGATCCGCTCGTGGGCGGCATGCATGTCCACCAGCACCAGACCATGGGCGTTCTCGGACAAAATATAGATGCCCTTGAGCTGCGCCAGTGCATAGCCGAGCGGCGGGATATCTTCCTGACCGGTCGGCAGTGCGCTGGCATTGGCTTCAGGCAGCGGCGCGAAAAACTCTTTGTAAGCGGCTTGAGCCTCGGCAGCGGGCAGCGCCGATTGCGGACGCGGCGTGTATTGATACTGATAAGCGCCGCCAGCGCTGGCCCCGGATGATGTATTGAACGCCGGCTGCGCCTGCGGCTGCTCCAGCAGCGCATTGGCGGCCAGACGCATCTCGCCTTGTGGGCCGAATTCGCCCGCCTCGATCCCGCTCGGCCGAACGATCGCCGTGGTGACCGAGCCGGCCAGTTGATCTTCCGGACGCACATCGCCCAGCGCACGGTGCAGCGTGCCATACAGGAAGTCGTGGACCATGCGCCCGTCACGGAAGCGCACTTCGTGCTTGGTCGGGTGCACGTTGACATCTACCGCTGCAGGATCGACCTCGAAAAACAGCGCGAAGGTCGGGTGCCGGCCATTGAACAGCACGTCGCGATAAGCCTGGCGTACCGCATGGGCCACCAGTTTGTCGCGCACTGCTCGGCCGTTTACGAAGAAATACTGCAAGTCAGCCTGGCTACGGTTGAAGGTCGGCAAACCGACCCAGCCCCACAGGTGCAGGCCGTTGCGTTCGATCTCGATAGGCAGCGCCTGCTCCAGGAAACCTGAACCGCAGATCGCCGCCACACGCCGCGCACGGGCCGCATCATCGTGGGCCTCGTGCAGGCTGAGGATGGTTTTGCCGTTGTGGCGCAGATGAAAAGCCACGTCGAAGCGCGCCAGCGCCAGACGCTTGATCACTTCTTGCAGGTGATCGAATTCGGTTTTTTCGGTCTTGAGAAATTTGCGCCGGGCCGGGGTGTTGAAAAACAGATCGCGGACTTCCACCGAAGTGCCGACCGGATGCGCCGCCGGCTGCACGCGCGGCGCCATGTCACGGCCTTCAGTCTCGACCTGCCAGGCCTGGTCGGCATCGCGGGTGCGCGAGGTCAGGGTCAGACGCGCCACGGAGCTGATCGACGCCAGCGCCTCGCCACGGAAACCCAGGCTCATCACCTGCTCGAGATCTTCGAGGTTGCGAATCTTGCTGGTGGCGTGACGGGCCAAGGCCAGCGGCAGGTCATCGGCGGAAATACCGCTGCCGTCATCGCGCACGCGCAGCAGCTTGACGCCGCCCTGCTCGACATCGACGTCGATACGCTTGGCGCCGGAGTCGAGGCTGTTTTCCAGCAACTCCTTGATCACCGAAGCCGGGCGCTCAACCACCTCACCGGCGGCAATCTGGTTCGCCAGCCGGGGGCTGAGCAGCTCGATGCGCGCCGTGTTCATTACCTGGTTCATTCTTTGGACGCCAGTTCGGTGCCTGGAATGGTCAGGTGCTGACCGACTTTCAGCTCGTCGCTTTTCAGGTTGTTTGCAGCACGCAAGGTGGCCGGCGAGACCTGATAGCGCACGCCGATCATCGCCAGGGTTTCCCCCGGGCCGACACGGTGGTCGCGCGGGCCTTGGGCAATCTTGCCGGAATCACGCAGCCAGGCGATGTAGGTGCCCGGTGGCGGATTCTGCTGGAAGAACTGGCGCACGCCGCTGCTGATCGAACGGGCCAGCGCTTGCTGGTGGCTCGATGCGGACAGTTTGTTCGCTTCGTTGGCGTTGGAGATGAAGCCGGTTTCGACCAGGATCGACGGAATGTCCGGCGACTTCAGCACCATGAACCCGGCTTGTTCCACACGCTGTTTGTGCAGCGGCGTAACGCGACCGATGTTGGTCAGCACCTTCTGGCCGACGTTGAGGCTGGAAGTCAGCGACGCGGTCATCGACAGGTCGAGCAACACGCCGGCGAGCATGCGGTCTTTGTCATCGAGACTGACGTTGCCGGCACCGCCGATCAGGTCGGAACGGTTTTCACTGTCGGCCAGCCAACGGGCGGTCTCGGACGTAGCGCCACGATCAGAGAGGGCGAACACCGACGCACCGAACGCGGCTGCGGACGGCGCGGCGTCGGCGTGGATCGAGACGAACAGGTCGGCGCCCTTCTTGCGGGCGATTTCGGTACGCCCGCGCAATGGAATGAAGTAGTCGCCGGTACGGGTCAGCTCGGCGCGGAAGCCTTTCATGCCGTTGACCTGACGCTGCAGCTCGCGAGCGATCTGCAGTACCACGTCTTTCTCACGCTGGCCGCGCGAACCGGACGCACCCGGGTCTTCGCCACCGTGGCCGGCGTCGATCACCACGATAATGTCGCGTTTGCCAGCCGGGGCTGGCGGCAGCTTGATCGCCGGTTCGGTCGGGGTCACCGGCACTGCCGGCACGGTCGCCACCGATGGCGTCGGGGCTGGCGGCGGCGCGGCATCGGCCGGGTTGTCGAACAGATCGACCACAAGACGGTTGCCATACTGCGCGTTCGGCGCCAGCGAGAAGCTTTTCGGGGTGACGGCTTTTTTCAGGTCGATGACCACGCGCAGGTCGGTCGGGGTGCGCTGGGCCGAGCGCATCGCAGTGATCGGCGTGTTGGCGGTCTGCACGTTCAACGGCGCGCCGAGGGTGGCGCCGTTGATGTCGATCACCAGCCGGTCCGGGGCTGTCAGGGTGAAAACGCTGTGCTGCACCGGGCCACTGAGGTCAAAGACCAGTCGCGTGTTGTCCGGCGCCCGCCACAGGCGCACGCTGTTGACCTTTGAATCGGCCACAGCGTTGACGGTTACTGCCATCAACATCAGTCCAGCGGCAGCCACCAACGCGCGAAAGCGCATACCAAACCCCATCATTTAATTGGATTCCAATGCCAAAGCGGCACACCAGGCCTCGCCACGCGAGCCCTGGGCTAAAATTTTCAGCGAACGCCCGCTGTCTTGCGGGCTAATGGTAATGGTCAGGTCAGGCTTTGGCAAAAAGCCTGCACCTTTATCGGGCCACTCGATCAGGCACAGGGCATCGTCTTCGAAGTAGTCACGGATGCCGAGAAACTCCAGCTCCTCGGGATCGACCAGGCGATACAGGTCGAAGTGGAAGGCACGAATGTCACCGATCTCGTAGGGCTCGACCAATGTGAAGGTCGGACTTTTTACCGCGCCAACATGCCCCAAACCGCGAATGATGCCCCGCGACAGGGTGGTTTTGCCCATACCCAGATTGCCTTCGAGAAAAATCAGGCCATGGCCCTGGGTGACGCGGGCGATCCGTGCGCCAAAGTCGCTCATCGCCTGTTCATCGGCCAGGTACAGGGTTACTTCAGACACGGTGCTTGCTCCTCCAACAACTGACGAATGGCTGGAATCAGATCACTGGCCGCCAGCCCACGGCCGAATTTGCCTTGTTGCATACCCGCGTTGGCGTGCAGCCAGACAGCCAGGCATGCCGCATCGAACGCGTCCATGCCTTGGGCCAGCAATGCGCCGGTCAGACCGGCCAGCACATCACCCAACCCGCCTGTGGCCATCGCCGGATGGCCCTGATGACAGAGGGCCAGACGCCCATCTGGATGGGCGATCAGACTGCCGGCACCTTTCAGAACCACTACCGCTGAATACTTTTTGCTCAACGCCAGAGCAGCGGCCGGGCGATCGGCCTGCACCTCGGTGGTGCTGACGCCAAGCAAGCGCGCCGCTTCCCCCGGATGCGGGGTGATCACGCAATCCTTGGGCAACTGGACAAAATCGCTGGCCAGCAGGTTCAACGCGTCAGCGTCCCACACCTGCGGCAATGGTGCATTGGCGGCAGCCGACAACAGCGCACGGCCCCAACTGGCCTGACCGAGGCCCGGCCCGACCACCAATACCGAAACCTTTTCCAGCAGACCCATCAGTTGATTGGCTGACGAGGTGCCGAGCGCCATCGCCTCCGGCACCCGGGTAAGCGCCGCCGGCACATGCTCTGGGCGAGTCGCCAGCGAAACCATGCCCGCGCCGCCGCGCAAGGCCATTTCCGTGCTGAGCAGAATCGCCCCGCCGAAACCGTGATCGCCGCCGATCAGCAACACGTGGCCAAAGCGGCCCTTGTGCGAGGTCGGCGCACGCGGCGCAAGTGCTGGGAGATTAGCGGCGCTCAGGCGCTGAGCGCAGACAGGAATGTCACTGAAAATTTCGTCGGCGGCTTGCAGATCGCTGAAGACCAGTTCGCCGATATGATCCGCAGCATCACCGGTCAACAGCCCGACCTTCATAGCAATGAAGGTCACCGTTAGATCGGCGCGGACCGCGACGCCCAGTTCACGCCCGGTATCGGCACATAGCCCGGACGGGATATCGACCGCCGCTACCGGCAAGCCGCAGGCGTTGATCGCCCTGATCGCCGATGCATAGGGCTCACGCACTTCGCCGCTCAGGCCAGTGCCGAGCAACGCATCGAGGACGACACAGCGCAGCTCGCTTTGTGCCTGCCAGCCTTGCACCACAACACCAGCAGCCACCGATTCGGCATGGGCCAGTGCGGCATCGCCCTGCAAACGCTGCGGATCGCCGACGGCGAGAACGCGCACCGTCCAACCGGCCCGCAGCGCCAACCCGGCCACCAAATAACCGTCGCCGGCGTTGTTGCCGTGCCCGGCGAGCACCGTCAGTTCGTTCGCTGCCGGCCACTTGCGCACCAGTGCGCGCCATGTCGCGCGGGCGGCGCGCTGCATCAATTCGAAGCCCGGCGTGCCGGCGGCGATCAGCCGCGCGTCGAGTTCTCGCACCTGCGCGGCGCGGTACAGCGCGTCGGGTAATTCATCTTTCGTCTGCGGCATGCGTCTTCGGGCTCCGATGTCTGGCAGAATTATACGCACCTCAGCTCCGGTTTCTCTCGCCTCATGTCCGCCATCACCACAGACCTGCCCGCCCTCGCCCAATCGATCAAGGATTGGGGCCGCGAGCTGGGCTTCCAGCAAGTCGGCATCAGCGGTCTGGACCTGGCCGAGCACGAGCAGCATCTGCAACGCTGGCTCGACGCCGGCTATCACGGCGAAATGGACTACATGGGCGCCCATGGCAGCAAACGCTCGCACCCCGACGAGCTGGTGCCGGGCACGTTGCGCGTGGTTTCCCTGCGCATGGACTACTTGCCGGGCGATACCGAAATGGCCAAACGCCTGGCTGAACCGGAAAAGGCTTACGTGTCGCGTTATGCCTTGGGCCGCGATTACCACAAATTGATCCGTAAACGTGTTCAACAATTGGCCGACAGGATCCAGGCAGAGATCGGCCCGTTCGGTTTTCGTGCCTTTGTCGACAGTGCGCCAGTGCTGGAAAAAGCCATCGCCGAACAGGCTGGACTGGGCTGGATCGGTAAAAATACCTTGGTGTTGAACCGCAAGGCCGGGAGTTATTTTTTCTTGAGCGAACTGTTCGTCGACCTGCCGCTACCGGTGGACGAACCGCACAGCAGCGAACATTGCGGGCGTTGCACCGCGTGCCTGGATATCTGCCCGACCAACGCCTTCGTCGGCCCCTATGTGCTGGACGCGCGGCGCTGCATTTCCTATCTGACCATCGAGCTGAAAACCGCGATTCCCGAAGAGTTGCGGCCGTTGATTGGCAATCGCGTGTTTGGCTGCGACGATTGCCAGATCGTCTGCCCGTGGAACCGTTTTGCCCGGCCGACTGGGGAAAACGATTTCAAGCCACGGCACAATCTGGATAACGCACAGTTGGCCGAGTTGTTTTTGTGGGATGAAGAGAAGTTTCTAAGCAGCACCGAAGGTTCGCCATTGCGGCGTGCCGGGTACGAGCGCTGGTTACGCAATCTGGCGGTGGGACTGGGTAATGCGCCTTCAACGATTCCGGTGCTGGAAGCATTGAAGGCGCGACGGGATTATCCGTCAGAGTTGGTCAGGGAACATGTCGAGTGGGCACTGGAACGGCACGCCCGCCGCGAGCTTGCGAAACCGGCGAGCGCGATGTTCAAGTCGTAGCCGGACCTTGAGTGTTCCTGCTTTCGCTTTGTATCGTTTCGCTGCGTGTTCCAGGCTTACCCTTTCTTTTTTTCCTTTAAATGACCACCCAGCTGGTTGATGACCGCGATCCTCTCCTTAGCGTTTTCGGTCATATATATTCGGTCTCCTTGCGACAGATAGAGATGCATCGACTTTGATGCTGATCCGGATGGGCCATACATTGGCGTGTATTCGGCATGAATCAGCGCTGCAGAAGACGTTGGGGAGTTACCCGCCTCAATGTGCTGCATGAAGGTTTCGGCCTTTTCAAGCAAGCCCGTAAGCCCCCTTTTCTCAAGCATGTTATTTTTGGGATTGACCCTGACGAGTGACCATGGTTTTTCGGCCTCTTCCTGAACGGCCGCGCTGGCCTTCGCCTTAGCCTTGGCCGCCGCCTTGTTTCCCTTGCCCTTGATCATACCTCGGGCCATCTCTCGACCCGCTGCTTTGGAGCCTTTACTACTCAGGCCTTGCTTGAAGGCGCCAGCCAGTTTCCTGCCAGCATTGATGCCCGCTTTGGCACCAGCTGCCAGCCCTGCCCCCACCGAAGCCAGCCCGAGACCAAAACTGATCCAGCCCAATATCTCGCCCGCTTGAGAACCCGGTGCGAGTTCATTGACCACCTCGCTGGCAATACCCGCCAGGCCTGAAGCAACCGCCAGCCCCAGTGCCGTCACTGCCCATGGCGTCGCCGCGCCCATCGTCACCACGCTGGCAACAATCCCGAGAATACTGAGGCCGATGCCCAGGATCGATTGCCAGGAGACATGCCCGGTAGGGTCAACCCGATTGACCGGGTCCCCCAGGCAATAACTGTAGGCATTCAATCCGCCCGCACCGAACGGACTCATGCTATCGGGGCAAAGAAAACGCATCAGTGTCGGGCTATAGGCCCGGTAACCGTTGCCCAGCAGATACAGCCCGGTAACCGGATCCAGCTGTTCGCCGTTGAACCCCGCCAGGCTGAACAATCCGCCGTCGGCAGGACGGTGCCCATAAGGACTGTAGGCGCAATCGGTGAGGTGCTCCTTACCCAGTGTTGCCAGCACGCTTTGCTGCTGATCGGTGCCAAACAGCTGCGCGCTGCCGTTCAGACCGAGTTGCCGCTGTCCCACAAGCGCGCCACCGTGACGCACGACACTGGATGAATTTTCACCACTGACCTCATTGGCGACCCGGCCTGCGTGGTAGTAACGCTGCACAGTCGCCTTATCGGGTTGCGACAGTTCAACCAGATCGTCGAAACCGTCGTAATGGTAGCCACGGAACACTGATCCCCCCGCGTCGGACAATTGCTCAAGACGTCCGAACGCGTCATAGGCCAGCGTTCGCGCCTGGTCGTCCTTGATCATCCTGCCGTTGGCGTCGTATTCCAGCGTCGCTGCTGGTGGATAGTCGACATGGGAATGTTTGACTGCGCTGAGCTGTACCGGATCGGGATTGTCATAACTGAAGGTGGTCAGATTCACGCCCAGCGGGAACTTCGTCTGCACGGTAAGAATGTTGTCCAGCGCATCGAAGGTGAACGTCTGCTGGATAATTTCCTTGCCATACGGGTCACGGGGCTTTTGGGTGCCAGCACAGTCGTACTGGATCAAGCGCCCGCGCACGTCGTAGGTGAACTGTTCATCACGTAAGAGTTGAGTGCCACGTCTGGACACTTTCTGCGCCAGTTTGCCAGCCAGCGTGTAAGTCGATTCGAGGGTCTGGTCAGGCTGACCCTGAATCTCGAATGTACGCCGGGTTTCACGACCGATATCGTCATAGACGAACCGGGTGATCATCTGACGCTTGATCGAGGTGTCTTCGGTTTTCGTCCACTCCAGCATCCCCGTCCGGGCGTTGTAGTGGAACTCGGTTGTCAGCAAGCCTTGCGAGGCGGATAGAAGGCGGCCGAACTCATCGTATTCGGATCTGTTGTCGGTACCGAGCACATCAACGTGGCTGATCGGTCGCCCCTGCAGGGACCAGGTACTGGACGTTGCTTTCGTGACAGCGCCGAAGGTCGTCGTTTCGGATTTCAGGCGCCCGGAAGGGTGATAGGCAAAGCTGCGGCTCCTGCCGCTTTCGGTACAGGTCAAGGGTTTGCCACTGACGGGGTCATAGGTCATGGTTGTGACCAGGTCCTCTGCCTTGCGCTCAGTCAGCAAACCGCCCAGTTCCCGCAAATAAGTGAATTCGGTTTTTTTGCCATCAGCACTCTTGTACCACTGTGGCTGAGTGAAGCCCGCTTCATAGCCAGCCTCGGACTTTCGCCCGCCCACAGTACTCTGGATCAACCGCCCCAAACCGTCATACGTTTGCTGGCCCAGCACTTTGTCACCGACCTTGATGTCGATCGCCAGCCCTTCATCACTATGCTCGGCGTACTCGGTCACGACCTTACTGCCGTCGGGCAGGAAATTGCGGGTCATTCGGTCAAAAACGTCGTACTCATATCGGCTGGTGTTGCCGACAGGGTCTGTCTGGCTGGCTGTGCGCCCATAACCGTCATAGGTGTAAACGGTTTTGCCCAGGCTCTTGTTCTTCAGATTGAAGCTCTCGACACTCAGCGGTTTACCGAAATCATTGACGAGGGTGATCGTCTTGCCCATGCCCTGGAGCCAATTGGTTTGCTGGCGAAGCACCGGATCCGCTTCGCTGTGTTCGATACGCCCATCATCGTGCAGCGTCTTGCTGACCTGGCCCCAGGAATCGAATTCGTAGCGGGTACTGACCGGACAAGGCTTGCCATCACGCCAATCAGTCAGCGTCACTTTCACCTTGTGACCGACCGAATCATGCAGGGCAGAATAAAGCGTGCGTGTCTGAATGAGACCGTCCTTGTCGGGATGGTCGCAGTCCTTTTCCTGAACGGTGATCACCCGCTCCAGTCCGTCATAGGCGACTTTTTGCTCGCCGCCAGCAGGATCCGTGGTCACCATTGTCGCCGGCTGCTGTTTGCTGGCGGCCAGATAGGCCCACCGGGTAGCGGCCGCATAGGGGGTGCCGGCAGCAACCGTTTTGCCCACGGCCCGGCCGATTGCATCGTATTCATATTCGATGTGCTCGCCATCGACACCGACTTCAGAGACCTGTAATCCGGTCAGCGTCGACAGCACCTTCTCACTGGTCTGCAGCACGCCGTCGAATCCGCGCGTGATGGACCTGACTCGCAGCCTGTCACCCTCAAGCTCATAGGAAAATTCGATAGCGGTTTTTTTATCATTCAGGGTGACACTTTGCTCTTTTGTGGCTCCATGCTTGAGTGGATCCTGGGGCGTATTCAGATAGCTGCGTGCGGTTTTCGAACGCAACACCTCTACACCCTCCACCACTTCGAAAAAACGCTCCTCGATCGGTAACACAGAGGCCAGTTCGGCACCCTCCAGCGCCGGATGCAAAGCGTAGTCGTAGTAGGTGACTGTCGAAGCACCTTGCGATGCGGCAGCAATCACCGTCCTCTTTTTCGGGAACCTGGAAAAGCCCAGCGGATCCTCCGGGCAGTTATCCCCGCCACTGGCCGGATAGTATTCCGTCGTAGTCGTCACCCCCGTGGGCTCCACCTGCTTGAGCAAGTTACCTTCGCCATCGAACTCAGTGATCGTGGTTTCCACACGCTGCTGTTGGGTGCGCCGATCGAGGTACGTCACCGTATGGACTTTAGGCATGCGGAACTGGGCCACCTGCTCACTGAACGGCTTGGTAACGGAACAGTGATACTCCGTGGCAGTGGCGATCTGCGCGTCGCCACAGCTCGTAACCTCAGCCACCAACAGATGGAATTTGTTGTAGGTGCGTTTAATGCGGGTATGTACTTTGCCGCTGACCAGCAAGTGCTCGTCCGAGGTGTAGACGTAGTTGCTGGGCGCCAGATAGAGCGGATCCAGGTCACTATCCTTGGCTGGAAGGAGGCCCTGCCCAAGGAAGTTATGGTCGGAGTACGTGTATGTCTTGCACACTCTGGGCTGGCCGCGCCCTGGGTAGACATCGTGAGCGATAACAAACGGCAGTGTCTGTTCCACACCGCTGATGAAGCGGTGGCCGTGCCGCTTGTAGCGAACGATTTCGACCCCGCGCAGCGGGTTGACGATGCGATGAACATAGCTGGCCCCAGCGATGACTTCATACTCGAGTTCCCAACCTTTACCCACCGGAAGCTCGATGGCCGTTACCCGACTGTTTTTCAGAATCAGCCTGAAGTTGGAGCTCGAAGTAATGTCGGGATATCGCGACAACGTCACCTGACCTGCCGTACGAGAAATTTTCAAAAGGCAGCGCGTGGCATCACGGACTTCGGCCAAACGGGGAGACTGGTTGAACAACTCATGTTTCAGCGTAATGCTCACGCCGTTCGCCGCGATTATTTTTTCCGCGACAGCGACCTGAGTACCGGCCAACACTTTGAGCAGTTCCCGCCGACCATCCTTGTATCGAACTTCATAGCGCCCTGCTCCAGTGACTGACACCTTCGCCGTTTGCAGTTTCATTTCCTTGAACTTCAGGCCGCCAGACGTCTCGACAGCCTTGTAGCGTTCACCGTTGGACAAGGTCATGACTTTGCTGCGCAAGTCATAATTGGTCAGGGTCAAAGACCAGCCAACGCCGAAACCACTATCGGCCTGATTGAGCGGATTGAAACTCACTGAAAGTGCAAGCTCCGGACCATTGAGATCTGCCGAGTGCAACTTGCCAAGCGAAAATGCACACGTATACATGCCCGTACGGGGATCAACGCCTCCCGAAACAAACTCACCGAAGTTGAAAGCGTTCGAATGAACAGAGGGAGAGAAATTACTTTCCATTAATGAATCGTCCTTTTATTTCCAGACTCAGATTTTGGCAGGCAACACTGGCCAGCGAAGTACGCTGACCAGACAAGAAGTCAGACAAGTCGCTTCATTGACCGCCTGGATTGATCCAGAATAAAAGTGAGCTGCTTTTTATCACCATCGACACTTAGCCGGTGCTCCGAACCGAATTCATCAATCACGGCAAATTCGAAGGCGCTATCACTTTCCCGCGCCGCTTGCGGGTCAGCGGAAACATACTGAACGAGCGTCAACTGTCCAGGCACTTTGTTGATAGGTACGGTGACGTAGCCATGGGGACTGCGAAATGTTGCCTGCAGGCCATATATAGGCGCCATATATCCATAAAAAGTTTTGCGACTACCTTGTTCACCGGGAATATTCCCGGACACATAAACCTGCACCGCATCTTCGGAATCATAAGGATCAAGTTTCACTTCACTGCTGTACCAGTCAAGAAGGTGAACCTGCCTGCCATCCGCTCGCAGGCCAATATGATAGTGCTGAACCCACTCATACAGGCCCCGATTCTGCTTCTTGTCATACTTGCTCAACGAAAAGTCACTCAGCGAGTACTCTTTCGGCGGAATCGCCTCCAGCGTGACACTGCTGTCGAAACCAACCCCATTACTTCGCAATACCGCGCCGTTCAAGGAAATCTCGGCAGCCACTTCCATGATTCCAGGTCGGGAAGCCGAAACCCAGAATTGTAAAATCTGTACCGGATCTGCGGCGTTGCTGATCCGATTGTCAATGACCCGCGGGACTTCTGTCAGCCGCGTTGCCCCACCCGACATTTCGTGAGCGTAACGATTTTCCTGAATCGCTACACTCCAGTCTCCCTCCAGTGGGCGAGCGCCGTTATAGGCAATCAGCCGCAGTGACTGCAATGCGGGATGTCCGTGCAGCGATACGCCGTCGCCATTGTTATCGATCCCGTGTAGTAGCACTAACACACGCACCTGCATGCGACCGTTGGCATAAAGCACTTTGTGCTGACCATGATTCGTGGTGTCGAGTTTTACCTCGATACGGGATATACCTACTTCCTCGTAAAACATTTGATAACACCTCAGCTGATTAATATATTTCACCCCTTTAGGGCTCAGCAGAGTATTAACATCGAACCTGAATATAAGAAGTCGCGACATTTGACATTTTGTGAAGAAGTAATCTTTCAACATCATCATGAATAATTCACACAGATGCTAACAACTTCAAAAAATGCGATCTGAATGTAACGCACTTCAACACTAAACCTTCGACCCCTTTGATTCTGCCCAAGATGGCCTGTTACCCCTTCCGAATTCAATCAAACCGAATCAGAAGGGGAGTTAGCGAGTAGTTTATGTTTGCCAAATCATGTTAGCAGCGTGATCGACCCGTTACTTTCGACAACACTCAGTCGCTATCTGAAACTGTTGAAAATCCGCTCTCCGACGAATCACTTTCGGAATCAACGTCTGAAACTGCTTCGACCGTTTGGATTTCTACCTTTCGGTCCATACTGGAATTTTCAAGATATTGATTAATCCGCCGCATCGACTCGTTACTCAGCGGATTATTCAACAAACCAATGTATAGGTCTTGCGTATCCGGAATATCGAACAGATCGTCTCCTACGTGCGAAATATTATTACCCTGTAACGCCATGACACGAAGGTCTCCAAGCCTGTCTATACCGGAGGGCAGGCTGGAAAGATTTGCGTTATATAGCATCAACTCGGTCAAACCTGTCATGAAGCCTACATGCGGAGCAACAGTGAGAGGGTTGTTGGCAAGATTCAACAAAGTGAGCGTCTCGATCCTGGACAAACCTTCAGCCGTGGCTTCAGATAATTCAAGCGAGCAATCGTTCAGCACAAGCTGACGCAGCTGGCGCATTTGGAGTACTCCTGACGGGAAGTCCTCCATCTTTATACCAGTGACCATCAAATATTGAACATTGGGAAAACTGTCAAAAAAAGCGCCGATGCGTGCGCCTGGTTTTTCCACAGTCAGTATCAACTCTGTTACGTAGTCGAACCTGGCGGATAGTTTTGGTAACTCAGCGGAAAAATCGACATGATGGGAAAAATGATAGTCACCGTACCCCCACCTCGAAACCGACTTGCGTTGCCAGATATCTTGCAGCTTTGCGCTGAACCGCTCGCGAGCCTGGCGTTGTTCTGCGAATTGCGCTGGGTCCTGCGATGCATCCGCTTGAGTCGATAATTCTTCAGCACTCCAGATCGCCAACTCACTACGCAGTGTTGCCAATTCTGTCTCCAGGCGAGCCAAGACCCTGACTGGGTCCGACTTCAGACGCTCGGAAATGAACATGGCCAGTTCTTGTTCGGCAAGCTGCGGATAAAGATCACGGACACGCTCTTCAACGGATTTTGTCGACG
Organism: Pseudomonas sp. Sample_20; assembly: GCF_004307585.1. Classification (NCBI taxonomy): domain Bacteria; kingdom Pseudomonadati; phylum Pseudomonadota; class Gammaproteobacteria; order Pseudomonadales; family Pseudomonadaceae; genus Pseudomonas; species Pseudomonas sp. Sample_20. The sequence goes on from NZ_RCOA01000003.1 coordinate 72,044, forward strand.
TCGGGTTGACATCGCCGCCCCCTCGCAGCCCCGCTTGCACGTATTGGGCGCTGGCCGGAATCGCCGTCACCTGCACCGGTGCCAGTCCCAGCAATTCGCTCACATGTTGGCGCGACGGCAATGGCTGTGCACGTACCAGCTGCCGCAGAGCCGCACCACCGCCCTGCGCTACACCGAGCAACTGGCGCTGCCCGGGCAGTAAAAGGAGCCAGACGGCGGCAAATAGATCCGTCCGACCTTGGGATGACGGGACGCCGCTGAGTTGGATAACGTAGCCTTCATGCTGACGAATAAATGTGTGACGCACTGGCGATCGAGCATCGCCAATAGCACATAACAACTCACCCTCTGACGCTTGCCGACGAATCTCGATACGAATGTGTCGCGGCCACAGTTCAAGCTGGCCGATCATCTGCAAAGCCAGCAGATCACTGTCCAGAGTGGCTACCGAATCCAGATAGATTCCTGCGCACGCCCTGGCGAGACGCACCTCGCGCAGCGCCACCAGCGTCTTTTCTGCCATGTGCCTCGGCATTCCCGGCCGCAGGCGCAAATGCATATGGTCGGCGGCACTGGCCTCTCGCCACAACGCCTGAGCGATTGTCTTGGGCAGGTCAGGAAAAATCCGCCGCATCTTCAATGTGCTGTCATCGCAATCGAGTTCGAACGCCCGCTCACTCTGCTCAAAAAGCAAGGCGCTGGATTGTTCGATAACGCGCTCGCTCAGATCATCTGCCCGTGGCGGCAACAAAGCCTGCAGTCGTGAATCGGCCTGCGCCCGCACGGCGGGGTCGGAATGTTGCACCTGGGTGATGAACAGCTGGATCTTTTGATCGAGGGCAAAACGCCTCGCTGTGTCCTGCAGCAATGCCAGCGAGGTGGGATGAATCCCGGACCTGTGCAGCATCGTTGTGCTTACGCCGCTCACTGCGAGCAAGCGTTTGATCATCAATGGAGAAAAATCTTCTATTGAATATTCCGCGCCGGTAAGCAGCTCTGCCGCGCGTTTGTGTTCGGAATAGACAGTTGCAAGCGGATTGGTCGACTCAGGGTCGTCCAGCGGGTGCCACAACCGGCCCTCGCTGTCAGGCCTCAACAGCGGACCGGAAGGATGCAGTTCTCTGGCATGCGTGGCGCGAAGCAGACCGCTCTCAGCGTCTCGGACCACTTGCACGATGTGGTTATCAGCCACGGCAACATACTGGCGATGCTTCAAGGTTTTGATACCCAGAGCAACGGACTCATCGAGACCCTCTTGCGAGGGTATCCAGTAGCTTTCCAGGGAATCGTTCACGGAAAACCTTGGGAATTCGTCGAATGTGGAATACGTCGTGGTCGTGCTCACATTGACGCCAGGCTTTATCGCCAGCGGATCTGATGAAGACGGCGAATGCAGCGGTTCCTGATGATGTGCAACAGTCAAATGCGCCACTGTCGGAGACGAGGACAACGGTCGGTGGGAGACATCGATGCTGGAATCGGAGGGTTTGGTTGGGATAGATACAGGTTTGATCTTCGGCGGTTTGCCAGTCATGATCGCTCATCCTTGAGAGGGGGTGCGCTGGCCACACAGAGTGCAGGGCCAACGCGAGTCATCAGAAAAGCACTTTCGTGCATATGCCTGATCATCGACATGGCAGCTTATCTGCAGTCGAAATGCCAAACGCATATACATCTACTACATTCACCGACATTGCATCAGTGAACGAACTCAGCCTCGTTGAAGATATAAATTACGCTCGTGAAAATTCACGCGGATTGCCAATTTATGCTCGGTACCATATTCATCGATGGCGATGAAGTGGAGGACGCCGCCATATTTTTGTGGCCCGGTGCTTTTCGAGTATTCGGATAGAGCCTGGACGATGGTCAACTCTCCGTCGCTTTGAGTATTAACGTGATAATGCTTCGAATTCCATGTTTGCGCATCACTGGTAAAAGTGTATGCAAACGGATCACCCCTGTCAGGCAAAGAGACGACGACACTGGATTGCTCGGGACGCACGAAAATGCATTCCATGTAATTTGTTTTTATTTCGTTAAGCCGGTTACCACCCGCAAAATCGTAATCCTTGCCCTCTTCTGCCCCCTCTGCAATCCAGTCGACCAGCCGGATCTGCTTCCCACCCGGGTACAGTCCCAAATGGTACTTCCAGATACGGTTGCCGGGCGACTCATTACCCATCCTGGTCTGGTACAACCGAAATACTCCGTCTACACCATATGTCGAAGGCGTTTCCGCTTCTACAGTCACGCTGCTGTAATGAACACTGGCAGGCGTGGTTCCGTTACTGAGGATTGTTTCCCCGTTCACGGACAGGCGCGCACCGATCTCAGTCGTTCCGGCGCTCGATGAGGAAACCCAGAACGTACGAACCTGTGGATGAACGCTGTCATTCTCAAGATCATCGTCGTGCCTGTCTTCGGCGTCAGGTGCAGGACGTGCCTCACGCGTAAACCGCCCTTGGACTGCGCTCGCGACCCAGCCATCGCGCAAGGTCTTGCCGGTCGCGTAATGAATAAGCTGGATGCTTTCCATTACATCTGCGGGTACATGCATTGCGTTGCCGTCGGCGTCTACTCCGGCAACGAGTACTTGAACTTTGACCTGCATTCGGCCATTAGCGACAAGTGCCCTGCTTTGAGTATTATTACCGGCATCAAACTTGACTTTTAAACTGGACAGCCCCGCCAGAGTGGGCGGGTTGTCATTTTGATTATCTGTAACATCCATGCTTTCACTCACAATGCAGCTCCTTTGTAAGAATATAATTTGATACTGACATCGAAAATATGTCAGCGAAAAAAACTACATATCCATCAAGCAAAGATCAAAGTGAAAAGTGTAAGAAATATGCGCGCGCCAGTCACAAACAACATATTTGCCATTAATCAACTTCAATGACAAGAACGCACGATCTATCAGTGTTCGTCGTTATAAACGAACTTCGGCATTTCCCAATGGAAACGAATGGCCAGCAGACGCAACAGGAATCCGCCAAACAAAGTGATCAGAATGGCTTGTTCACCTGGCACATTGAGATAAAGACACAACATGTAGCACCACGCCGCAGCAAAAGAGACGCTGGCGTAAAGTTCGCGGCGAAAGATCAAGGGAATATCGTTGCAGAAGATATCGCGAAGAATACCGCCAAAGACGCCGGTGATGACTCCGCTGACGGAAGCCACCAACATGCCGTGACCCATTTCCAGCGCGGTCATGCAACCGATCAAGGTAAATGCCACCAGTCCAACTGCATCGAGCACCAGAAACAGCGAGCGCAGGTGGCGCATCCAGCGCGCAGCGAACACGGTGAACATCGCTGCCACCGAGGTCAGCACCAGATATTCCGGATGTTTGACCCAGGTCAGCGGGTAGTGCCCGAGCAACACGTCGCGCACCGAACCGCCACCGAGCGCGGTGATGCAGGCGATCAGCACCACGCCGAACCAGTCCATGCCTCGTCGTCCGGCGGACAGCGCGCCAGTCATGGCTTCGGCGGTAATGGCGATCAGATAGAGCATCAGCAACATGATGGCAGTCCAGGCAGGAAGGCGCGCAGTCTAGCCATTTCAGCGCCGCACCAGAAGAGGGCGCGCCTTTCGCGAGCAGGCTCGCGAAGGCGGAAAGCCGCTCCCTCAGAACTTGATGAAGTGCTTGCGGTAATGCTGCAACTCGGCGATCGATTCGCGAATGTCGTCCAGCGCCAGGTGCGTGCTGCCCTTCTTGAAGCTGTCGCGCACATCCGGAGCCCAGCGTGCGGCCAGTTCCTTGAGCGTCGAGACGTCGAGGTTGCGGTAGTGGAAGTAGCTTTCCAGCGCCTTCATGTGGGTATAAAGAAAGCGACGGTCCTGGCAGATGCTGTTGCCGCAGATCGGCGATTTGCCCTTCGGCACCCACTTTTCCAGAAAGGCGATGGTCTCAGCTTCTGCCTCAGCCATGCTGATGCGGCTGTCGCGCACACGCTGGGTCAGACCGGAGTTGCCGTGGGTGCGGGTGTTCCATTCGTCCATGCGCGCGAGCACTTCGTCGCTGTGATGGATGGCGATCACCGGGCCTTCGGCCAATGTATTCAGCTCACTGTCGGTGACGATGGTGGCCATTTCGATGATGACATCGTTGTCCGGGTCCAGACCGGTCATTTCCAGGTCGATCCAGATCAGGTTCTGCGGGTTTTGCATATTCGGGCTCCTAGGCAATGCTGCGCAGTTTAGCCTAGGCCGGTGGCCGGGCGTGCTAAACTCGCGGCCGTTTTACCTAATCGCTGCATTCTTCAGACGGAACACCCATGGCCAAACGCCAACTCAATCGTCGTCAAAACTGGCGCATCGAAAAGATTCAGGGCGAGCGCGCCGCACGCGCCGCCAAACGCGAGTCCTCGGCGGTCGAGGCCCTCGAGGGCGGCGACCTTGGCCCTGAGCAGCACGGCCTGGTGATCGCCCACTTCGGCGTGCAGGTCGAAGTCGAAGCTGTTGACGGCGAACTCGCCGGCCAAGTGTTCCGCTGCCACTTGCGCGCCAACCTGCCGGCGCTGGTCACCGGCGACAAAGTCGTCTGGCGCGCCGGCAACCAAGGCATCGGCGTGATCGTCGCGCAACTGCCGCGCAGCACCGAACTGTGCCGCCCCGACAGCCGTGGCCAGCTCAAACCGGTTGCTGCCAACGTCGACATGATCGTCATCGTGTTCGCGCCGCTGCCCGAGCCTCACGCCAACCTGATCGACCGCTATCTGGTCGCCGCTGAACATGCCCGCATCCGCCCGCTTTTGCTGCTGAACAAATTCGACCTGATCGACGAGCAGAACGCCCCGGCGCTGAACGCGTTGCTGGCGGTGTATCGCACGCTGGGTTATCCGGTGCTGGAAGTCTCGGCGCACCACGGCGATGGCATGGAGCAGCTGCAAAAGCAGCTCGACGGACGCATCAGCGTGTTCGTCGGCCAGTCCGGCGTCGGCAAGTCGTCGCTGGTCAACAGTCTGCTGCCGGAAGTCGAAACCCGCGTCGGACCATTGTCCGAGCTGTCCGGTCAGGGCACGCACACCACCACCACTGCGCGGCTGTTCCACTTCCCCGGTGGCGGTGAACTGATCGACTCCCCGGGCATCCGCGAATTCGGTCTGGGGCATGTCAGCCGCGCCGACGTCGAAGCCGGTTTCATCGAGTTCGACGACCTGCTTGGCACTTGCCGCTTCCGCGACTGCAAGCACGATCGCGAGCCGGGTTGTGCACTGCTCAAGGCGCTGGAAGATGGCCGCATCCAGCAGCAACGGATGAACAGCTATCGCTCGATCATCGCCAGCCTGCCTGAAAACGGCTATTAAACAGCCACGCCGGCAGCCCTGTGCCATGGGTTGCCGGCTGTCGGACTGCATCTGACTCACCCCTCTCCTCTTAAACGTCAGCTTCTTCTGTAGGCACTTGCGCGATTGCTTGCAGGACCTTTCTGTTTTGCCGCGCAGACCTTGTAGGCCTGAGCCAGCGGCCTACATTTCTTTCCTCCTTCGCTCACAGCGACCATCGAGGAAAGCCATGAAAAAACATCTTGTGTTCATCAGCCATTTGTCTCGCTGCGCCCGCCCGAGCAATACCCACAGAACCCCCGGCGCGATCCGCCTGCACAAGGCGGTGTGACCATGCGCAAAGGATTGTTCATCGGTATCAACGATTACACGCATATCGGCGGGCTGAGCGGCTGTTGCAACGACGCCATGGCTATGGCTTCGGTATTGAAAAGCAACGCCAACGGCGACCCCAACTTCAAAAATGTCGTACTGACGTCTGCCGAGGATTACCTGAGCCGGGAAAAACTCGAAGACCAGATCCGCGAGTTGTTTTCCGGTGACTGCAACGTCGCCCTGCTGTATTTCGCCGGTCATGGCGGTTTCGATGCCGACACAAACGAAGGCATGTTGATCCCGCAGGACTACCGCAACGCCCAGAACGGCATCCGCATCAGCGACATTATCAACTGGGCGGACAAAGCCACGCGGATCAAAAACAAAGTGATCATCCTCGACTGCTGCGAAAGCGGTTCCGCCGGCGAAGTGCGCGCCCTGCGCAGCGAGAGCAGCATGGTCAGCGAAGGCATGACCATCCTCACCGCCTGCAAAAAAGCCGAGCCGGCGCTGGAGGGCGCGCAGCACGGCGTGTTCACCGGCCTGCTCCTGCAAGCGCTGCATGGCGGCGCGGCGAATATCCTCGGCAAAATCACCCCCGGCAGCCTGTATTCCTTCGTCGACAACGCCCTCGGTGCCTGGGAACAGCGTCCGGTGTTCAAGACCAATGTGTCGCAGTTCATTTCCCTGCGCGAAGTCTCGCCGCTGATTCCCAAGGAGATCCTGCGCAAATTGCCCGACTGGTTTGCCGAAGCCGAATCGGTCTTGCCGCTCGACCCCAGCTACGAACCCACCGAAAAGGCGTTCGTGCCTGAGCACGGCGAGGTCTTCGCCCAGTTGCAGAAGTGCAACCGCCACAGCCTGATCGAACCGGTCGACGCCGAGCACATGTACTACGCCGCCATTCACTCGACCGGCTGCCGCCTGACGGCACTCGGCGCCTATTACCGCGAACTCGCCCTCAAAGGACATTTCTGATGCCAGTCTTTATCAGCTACCGCCATATGGATCGCGCTCATGCGATTGCCATCAATACCCGTCTGACCCAGGCGAAGATCAGGACTTACCTCGACGTGCTGGATCCGGAATCGCAGACCACGGACGACATCACCGGGGTCATCACTCGCAACATCACCGAATGCACGCATTTGCTGGCAGTGGTGTCGGAGAAGACTGCGCTGTCGTGGTGGGTGCCGTTCGAAATCGGCGAGGCGACGATCAGCAATCGGCGGATCTGTACGTTCAAGACCGGACCTGCGCAACTGCCGATCTATCTGGACAAGTGGCCGAAGCTGAGCACGGCCAGCGATCTGGATTTCTTCATCGACGCGTATCGTGATGAGGTGTCGAACAAGCGGTCGATGGCACTGGATTCGATCAGCGAATCGGTGAAAGGGGCTTACAAGCGCGATGCGGAGATGTTTCATGAACAGTTGAAGAACCGGATTCGTCGGGGATTCTGAGACTGTACCGGCCTGTCCCCGATTATTTTAGTAACGCGAAGAAAATGGTCGGGGGCATGAAGCGATAGCCACAAAAAAGCCGACATCACTGTCGGCTTTTTTTCACTTACTGCTTCGGCGCAGGCGCTGCACTCCCCGGCTCGGCCGGTTTCGGCGCCGCATCGTCAAACAGATTCAACCGCTCGCGCAACTCGTGAGCCGGCACTGGCTGTTTGTCCGCCGGCAAGGCATTGGGATCAACCGGGGCTGCCGGAGCAGCACCGTTCTGACCCTGATCCGCCGGTTTCGCTGCCTCGGGACCCTGCGCACCTTCGATGGCAGCCTGGGCTTTCTTGGTCAGCACGACAATATCGATGCGGCGGTTGACCGGGTTGAACGGATTTTCCCGATCGAACAACGCCGACGAGGCATAACCGACCACCCGCGCCACCTGTGCATCCGGATAGCTGCCCGCCACCAATGCACGACGCGCGGCGTTGGCACGGTTGGCCGAGAGTTCCCAGTTGCCGTAATCGCCAGTGCCAATGTACGGCTTGGCGTCGGTGTGGCCGCTGATACTGATCTTGTTCGGCACCGCTTTGATGGTGTCGGCCATGGCCAGCAGGATGTCTTCGAAGTACGGTTTCAGGCGTGCGGATCCGGAGTCGAACATCGGCCGATTCTCGGCGTCCATGATCTGGATGCGCAAGCCGTTCGGGGTGATTTCGAAGAGGATCTGATCCTTGAATTTCTGCAGTTGCGGGTTCTCGTCGACCTTGTTCTGCAGTTCTTGCAGGAGCAGTTCGAGACGCTCCTTCTCGACCTGCTCGGCCATGCCTTCAACCTGATCGGTGTCGACCGTGACCTTGTCCGGTTGCGGCTGCGACTTCACTTCCGGGTTGAGGGTGTTTTCCGGCGCCAGGGTCGGTGTACCTCCGAGGTCGATGATGTACGGCGTGCCGCTTTCGGAGAAGCCGACCGGGTCCTTGAAATAACCGGCGATGGCGATCTTCTGTTCCGGCGTAGCGGTGGACAGCAGCCACAGCACGAGGAAGAACGCCATCATCGCCGTAGCAAAGTCGGCGAAGGCGATTTTCCACGCCCCGCCGTGGTGCCCGGCGGCAATGCGCTTGACGCGCTTGACGATGATCGGCTGATTATTTTCCATGACTTAGCGACCGCGAACCGCTTGTTCCAGCTCGGCGAAGCTTGGACGGTGCGCCGGGTACAGAACCTTGCGCCCGAACTCGACCGCCAGCGACGGCGGCATGCCGGACGCCGAAGCCACCAGCGAGGCCTTGATGGCTTCGTAGACGTTGAGCTCTTCCTTGGCATCGTGGGCCAGGGAATGCGCCAGCGGACCGAAGAAACCGTATGCCGCGAGAATACCGAAGAAGGTACCGACCAGTGCCGCACCCACGTGCAGACCGATCGACGCCTGGTCGCCCTCGCCCAACGAAGCCATGGTCACCACGATACCGAGTACCGCCGCAACGATACCGAAACCGGGCATGCCGTCGGCGATGCCGTTGACTGCGTGCGATGGGTGCTCGAGGTCTTCCTTGAGGCTGTACAGCTCCATGTCGAACAGGCCTTCCAGTTCGTGGGGAGCCATGTTGCCGGAGGACATGATGCGCAGGTAATCGCAGACGAACGCGGTCATGCGTTCATCCTTGAGCACCGCCGGGTACTTGGCGAAGATCGGGCTCGCGGCGGCATCTTCGATGTCGCCTTCGATCGCCATCATGCCTTCACGGCGGCTCTTGTTGAGGATTTCGTAGATCAGCCCGAGCACTTCCAGGTAGAAGGTGTGGGTGAAGCGCGAACCGAACATGCTCAGGGATTTCTTGAGCACGTGCATCGTCATGTAACCGGGGTTGGCCTGGAGGAATGCGCCGAGGGCCGCACCGCCGATGATCATCACCTCGAAGGGCTGGATCAGGGCGGCAATCTTGCCGTGGGAGAGCACGTATCCGCCGAGCACGCTCGCGAATACGACGATGATGCCGATAATTTTAGCCATAGGTAGAAGGTACTTGTTTAAGTCGGGTTCAAGGTCATATTCGGAAGTTAAAAAATCTCTTCTTCTACTTATCGGCAAAACTGCGCCAGACTATAGCCAGTTCAGGCGAAAAGCCAATTTAGCCCATGCCGGGCGCGTCTACAGTCAGTGAAGATCTCGTCCAGACATGGCTAATGAAACGAACATTCCATCGGTAAAACCGAGCACCCTCCAGGCTTGGGTCAAGCTGCTCGACAGCGTCCGCCTGCCCGTACCACAAGAGGCTCACGACAAAGTCTGCCGGGCGATCCGCGACAATCGCAGCTCGCTGCGCGACATTGCCGAGTTGATGCAGGACAGCCCGGCGCTGGCCTTGAGCATCATCCGTGAGGCGAATCGTCACACCCACGGCACCATGGCCGCGCCAGCGGAAAATCTCGAGGTGGCGATCAATCGCCTGGGCCTTGCCCGCACCGAAGAATTGCTCGCGCGCCTGCCGGCCGAACCGCACCGGCAGATCCCCAAGGCTTTGCGCCAATTGCAGCTGATCAGCCAACACGCGACACAGCAGGCCAACGGCTTTTTTGCCAGTCGCCTGGCGCGGCTGTGGCAGGACATCCACTGGGGCAGCTTGCTGTTTTTGTCGCCGCTGTGGCCATTGGCACTGACCTATCCGCAGTTGCTCGAAGAGTGGGAACTGCGGGTGATCCACAAGGGCGAGTCGGCACGTGTGGTCGAAAAGCAATTGTTCGGCGTGCGCCTGTTGAAGATCGCCGAGGCACTGGTCCACGCCTGGCATCTGCCGATCTGGGTCGAGCAAGGCTACAAATTGCTGCTCAGCGAACAACGCGAACTGGTCAAAGTGCTGCGCATCGCCCGCGACAGCGAACACCCGCTGCGCCAGCAGAATCGCCTCGACGATGACCCGACATTGCGCCGCTGGCTCAACCAGCCGGCGAATACCGTGCTGCTGGCCAATGGGCTGGCGCTGTCGGCGCAACAGGCCTGGGACAGTCCGCACAGCAAGCGCTGGCAGTACCTGACCAGCCTCTATCTGCAGATTTCCATGGACGAAGTGCAGCAACAGCTGCACCAGCAAGCGGCGAACAGTGCACGTCAGCATGCAATGCCTGATTTGTGGCACCCGGCGGTTTCGCTGATCTGGCCTTGGGGCACTCGTCGCTTGCCGGCCGGCATGCTCCCGGCAGCAGCGCCGAATGCGGATGATCTGGGCCAGTGGCGTCGGCAATGCGCCGAACTCCTCGCCGAGCCCAGCCGCTTCACCAATGCCATGAGCCTGACCGTCGCAGCCCGCGAGGCACTGGTGGCCAGCGGCATGCGCCGGGTGATGATTCTGATGGCCGACCGCACGCACTCGACCCTGCGCGTACACCAGACCGCCGGTTTGCCGAAGGATGCGGCGGCGCTGAGTTTTGTCGTCAGCCAAAGCAAAGTCCTGCAGCGCCTGCTCGCTCAGCAGGCGCAGGTGCGGATCACGCCGGAGAACAACGCACAATTCTCGGCCTTATTGCCAGCGAGCCTGCGCACGCTGTTTCGAGGTGAGCATCTGTTCCTGCGTTCGCTGGTCAACAACGGCCGGGTGATCATGATCGTCGTTGCCGATCAGGGCGGCGGGCCGTTCGCCGACATCACTGTGCAAGCCTTCGGCAAAACCGCGCAGTGCATCGAAAAAGCCCTGCACAGCTTTAGCAGCCGTGGCCAATGAGCCTGCGCTACAATCCTCCCCTTTGTGCTCTGGAGACCTCACATGTCTGACTTCTCTGGCTTGCCGCTTGTCATCGAGCCGAACGACCTGCTGCCGCGTCTGGAGTCCCCGGAACTGATTCTGGTGGACCTGACCAGCCCTGCCCGGTATGCCGAAGGTCACTTGCCCGGCGCACGTTTTGTCGACCCGAAACGCACCCAGCTCGGCCAGCCACCGGCGCCCGGGCTGATGCCGGCGAAGGCCGATCTGGAAGCGTTGTTTGGTGAGCTCGGTCATCGCAAAGACGCGGTCTACGTGGTGTATGACGATGAGGGCGGTGGCTGGGCCGGACGCTTTATCTGGCTGCTCGATGTCATTGGCCACGACAAGTACCACTATATAGACGGTGGTCTGCCGGCCTGGCTGGCGGACGGTATGCCGATGTCGATTCAGGTGCCGGCCGCCGTCGGCGGCCCGGTCTCGCTGACCCTGCACGACGAACCGACCGCCACCCGCGAATACCTGCAAAGCCGTCTCGGCGCCGCCGATCTGGCGATCTGGGATGCGCGCGGGCCGCTGGAGTATTCCGGCGAGAAAGTCCTCGCTGCCAAGGGTGGACACATCCCCGGCGCGGTCAATTTCGAATGGACCGCCGGCATGGACCAGACGCGTCAGCTGCGTATCCGCAGCGACATGCCGCAGATCCTCGAAGACCTCGGGATCACCAAGGACAAAGAAATCATTACCCACTGCCAGACCCATCACCGGTCGGGCTTCACTTATCTGGTGGCCAAAGCCCTCGGTTATCCGCGGGTCAAGGGCTACGCCGGTTCCTGGGGCGAATGGGGCAACCACCCTGACACGCCAGTCGAGATTTAAGGTTTTTAAGGACAACTAATGAAAGAGCGTCTGTTTATCCTCAGCCAGTACCTGCTGCCGCATCACCTGCTGTCGCGCCTGGCCGGCTGCATCGCCGAATGCCGTGTGCGCTGGTTCAAGAATGCCTTCACCCAATGGTTCGCCAAGCGTTATCAAGTGGACATGTCGCAAGCACTGGTCGAAGACCTGACCGCTTACGAGCACTTCAACGCCTTCTTCACGCGTGCGTTGAAAGACGGCGCGCGTCCACTGGACGAAACTCCGGGCGCGATCCTCAGCCCGGCCGACGGTGCGGTGAGTCAGCTCGGCCCGATCGAGCACGGTCGCGTGTTCCAGGCCAAGGGCCACAGTTTCAGCGTGCTCGAATTGCTCGGCGGTGATGCGGCCAACGCAGCGCCGTTCATGGGCGGCGATTTCGCCACGATCTACCTGTCGCCGAAGGACTACCACCGCGTGCACATGCCGCTGGCCGGCACCCTGCGCGAAATGGTCTACATCCCGGGCCGCATTTTCTCGGTGAACCAGACTACTGCCGAAAACGTCCCGGAGCTGTTCGCCCGCAACGAGCGCGTGGCGTGCATTTTCGACACCGAACGCGGGCCGATGGCCGTGGTGCTGGTTGGCGCGATGATTGTCGCTTCGATTGAAACCGTGTGGGCCGGTCTGGTCACCCCACCGAAGCGCGAGCTGAAAACCTTCCGCTACGACGAAGCCGCACGCGCACCGATTCATCTGGAAAAAGGCGCGGAACTGGGGCGCTTCAAGCTCGGTTCGACGGCAATCGTGCTGTTTGGCCCGGATCAGGTGAAGTGGGCTGAAGAGCTGGTGGCCGGTTCACCCGTGCAGATGGGCCAAGGCCTGGCACTGCCAAAAGCGTGACTCTGTTCGCGGAAGCAGCCGAGGCTGCTTCCGCGAACCGCGGCATTTGCTGCTATGGTTTTGCTCATGAGCCAGACCAACTTTTCTCCCAAGCTGCGCGCTCCGACTCCCACGCAAACGCGCCTGTCGTTCTGCGACGCCAGCCCGCGCGACCTCAAGCGCTGGATCGCCAGCCTGCCCAAAGCCAACATCGGCGAAACCGCCCGCCTGCTCTATCAAGGCCTCGGCGAACTGAACCTGTTGCTCACCCCCAGCGACAATCGCCTGCAATTGCTTGAGCTGCTGCGGCCCGAGGTGTATTTCGTCTGCCAGCATCTGGAACGGCACTTTCTGCATCAGGCGATCATGCTCGACGAGCGCTCGCGCAAAGTCAGCAACCTGTGTCAGGCGCTGCAAGGCCAATTGGCCATCGGCTACAAACAGATCGTTCTGCGCATCCTGCCCAAATACAGCAAGGATCGCGCGAGTTTGGTCGGCACCGCCTTGCAACGCGCCGCGCATGCCCTCAAGGCGCAACTGGTGCGCGCCACGCAGCTGTACAGTTCACCGCCGGAACACGTGTGGTTGGAATTGCATCAGCTGTATCGCAGCGCTGCGCAAATGCAGCTGCAACAACGGCGGCTGCGCGATGATCTGGCGTTTTTGACCAGCGAACTGAGCGTCGAACAGACCTACATCGCCGCACTGCTATTGGGCAGTGCCCGTTGCAATCAACTGCGTCAAAGCCAGATTGCCCGGCTGGCCGAGGTGATCGAGCCGTGGAGCGCCCTGCTCAAACTGCATCCCGGCAGCGCCGAGGACGGTTTGTTCGCCATCAGCCCGGAACTCGATGTCGGCCCGCGCTACCGCAAGATGTTTCGCAGCGAACAACAGAACGGGCTGCTGGGCTTCGATCCGCAACCGCTGGTCAAACAGCTCGAAACGCACCTGCTGCACCAGTCCACCTCGACCCCACTGCCCGTTTCCGCCGGCCTCAGCGTCGACACCCTGCAACATCTGCACGCTACTTGGGGCCAAGCGGCGGAACGCAGCTTTCAACGCATCGCCGGCCAAGGCTCATTAACCGTGTGCGTCGGCATGAGCGCCCTGCACTTTTACCTCGGCGGCGAGCGCACCTTCAGCGAATTGCTCAAACATCCCGGTGCCCGCGCGGCAAATTTCAGCAGCGTCGTGGCCAGCGGCGAAAAGGACAGCTGGAGTCAGGCGTTCGACGCTGCCCCGCAAAGTAACGATGAGCTGTTGCCGTACGAGGAAATCCAGTACGACCAGTTGACCGAGGACGACGGCCCCGGCACCGCGCCGAATTATCCGACTTACGCCTTGCCGGTGATCAACCATAGTCCTGGCGGTTATTGCCTGGCCTGGCCCAGCGAAGTACCGCCGGAGTTGCAGGCCGGGGAAATGCTCGGCATTCAGGACAGCGAGGGCAAAGGCTGGAGCATTGCGGTGATTCGCTGGATCCGCCAAGTGCGCGGCAGCGGCACGCAGATGGGCATTGAACTGGTCGCGCCACACGCGCAGCCGTGCGGTCTGCAACTGGTGCGTTCGAAGGACGATCACAGCCATTATCTGCGCGGTTTACTGCTGCCGGAAATCAGCGCAATCGATTTGCCGGCAACCGTGCTTGCGCCGCGCCTGCCGTTTCAGGAAGGCAACAAGGTGTTGATCAACACCCAGGGCGAGGAACACCGCGCCGGACTGGATCGGCGGGTGGCGAGTACGCACAGCTTCAACCAGTTCGCCTATCGCTCGCTGGATCCTGCGCAGAATGGCGGAGGTGAGGAGGATTTTGATTCGTTGTGGAATTCACTTTAGACCGAGGTGCGGCCTTCGCGAGCAAGCTCGCTCCCACATTCAAATGCATTTCAAATGTGGGAGCGAGCTTGCTCGCGAAGAGGCCAGATCAGCTTATCGAGATCTTAGAGCTGCCCGTCGCGATCGCGGAAACCCAGCAGATACAACACACCATCCAGCCCCAGCGTTGAGATCGCCTGCTTCGCCGACTGCTTGACCAGCGGTTTGGCGCGGAACGCCACGCCCAGCCCGGCAATCGCCAGCATCGGCAAGTCGTTGGCGCCGTCGCCGACGGCAATGGTCTGCTCCAGACGCAGACCTTCCTTGTGCGCCAGCTCCTTGAGCAGATCAGCCTTGCGCTGCGCATCGACAATCGGCTCGATCGCCACGCCGGTGCACTTGCCGTCGACCACTTCCAGCTCGTTGGCAAACACGTAGTCGATGCCCAGCCTGGCTTGCAGCTGCTTGGCGAAATAAGTGAAGCCGCCGGACAGGATGGCGGTTTTGTAGCCGAGGCGCTTGAGTTCGGCGAACAGGGTTTCGGCGCCTTCGGTCAGGCGCAGCGAGGCGCCGATCGAGTCGAGCACGCTGACGTCGAGGCCCTTGAGCAGCGCCAGACGCTCCTTGAAGCTGGCGCGGAAATCCAGTTCGCCGGCCATCGCGCGCTCGGTGATTTCCGAGACCCGGTCACCCACGCCGGCCGCCTTGGCCAGCTCATCGATGACTTCCGCTTCGATCAGCGTCGAGTCCATGTCGAACACGGCCAGACGTCGGTTGCGACGGAACAGCGAGTCTTCCTGAAAGGCGATATCGACGTTCAGTTCCTGGGCAACGCTGAGGAATTCGGCGCGCAGGGCCTGCGGATCGGCAGCTTCGCCGCGCACGGAAAATTCGATGCAGCCCTTGCCCTTGTCGGCCGGTGTGTCCAGCGGCATGCGCCCCGACAGACGGTCGATATGGTCGATGTTCAGGCCGTATTTGGCGGTGATTGCGCTGACCGCCTGCAATTGGCCGGCGGTGACTTTGCGCGTCAGCAGGGTAACGATATGGCGCTTCTTGCCCTGATTGCCCACCCACTGCTGGTAATCCTCTTCGGATACCGGGGTGAAGCGCACTTGCTGATCCAGTTCGTAGCCCTTGAACAGGATGTCCTTGAGCACTGACTTGCCCTGTTCGGAATCGGGAATTTCAACCAGGATGCCGAACGACAGGGTGTCGTGGATCACCGCCTGACCGATGTCGAGAATGTTCACACCACCCTGTGCCAGAACACCGGTGATGGCCGCTGTCAGACCGGGACGGTCGACTCCCGTGATGTTAATCAGGACGATTTCGCGCAACGCGCACCCCCGCAACTGGAAAAAAACCGCATTCTACCCACTTTCAGTGACCATCGGGCACCGCGAGCGCTTTGCCGGTCTGGGGCCTGTCGCTATACTGCGCGTCAACTTCACGGACAAAGAGCCGAGCTCAAGTGAACCGGCCCACGCCAGTCAAAACCGATAACTTCTTCCTGCTGATCTTCCGTGCACTGCGCCATCGCCGTGTACCGATTGCATTGCGCATTGCCAGCCACAACGTGATCCTGGTCGCTCTGGCCCTGGTGATCTATGCCGGGGTGATGGGGCTGCAATTCAAGCAGGCCATGCACGAGCAGGCCGATGCGCTGGGCGAAAGCCTGACCACGCAGACTGCCACGTCGGCCACCGAGCTGCTGGTGTCCAACGACATCCTCAGCCTCAACGTGCTGCTCAACAACCTGACCAAGAACAAACTGGTCGCCCACGCGGCGATCTACAGCGTGGACAACCGCATCCTCGCCGAGTCCGGTCAGCGTCCCAAGCACAGCCTGCTGGGCGAAGCCGAGGGCATGTACGAGAGCAAGATCACTTTCCAGGACGTGACTGCCGGGCAACTGCGCATCAGCCTGGACATGGATCAGTTCCAGCAGCCAATGACCATCAGCCTGCAAAGCATGGGCATTCTGAGTGCGATTCTGCTGGCACTGTCGCTGGCTCTGAGCCTGCGCATGGGCCGTTATCTGTCGACGCCACTGCTGCAATTGCGCGTGTGGCTGCGCCGCATCGACGCGCATACACCGGGCATCGATCGCCAGGATGAAATCGGCGATCTGGCGCGCCAGCTGCACGCCAGCTACGCCCCGGAACCCGAGCCCGAACCCGAACCCGAGCCGGAATTCGCCGAGGAAGAAGACGAGCCTGAATTCGAGGTGCGTAACCTGCGCGATCCGAGCTTCGACGAAAGCCGCCCGCTGGCCGCGAAGAAACCGGCGCCGCGTCACTTGGTCAGCACGGTCGAAGACGATGATGACGATGACGCCTTCGCCGACCTGCGCGACGAATCGCTCAACGGCGCCGTACAACCGCTCACGCGCAAACCGAGCCCTGACGTGCCACAGCACACCGCCGTATTGGCTGTGCAGCTGGGTTCGCAGGAGCAACTGCGTCGTTTGCCTCGCGCACGTCTGGAAGAATTGCAGGATCGCTATCGCGACTGCCTCGAGCAGGCCGCGTCGCTGTATCAGGGCGAAATCGAAACCCTCAACGATGGCAGCACGCTGTTGCTGTTCCACACCGAAGATTGCGGCGACGATTACCTGACCAATGCCATCTGCTGCGGCGAACTGCTGCGTGCTCTGGGTCATCAGTTGCAGATCGAGGTCGCAGACAGCGGCATCACCCTGCAATTGCAGCTGGGCCTGACCCTGGGCGATGAGTTGTTCGGTCTGAGCCAGATTGATCTGCTGCTGACCGATTCGGCCCAGGATGCACTGGCCTTGTCGCAACACAGCCGCAATCTGCTACTGGTTGAACGCAAGATCAGCGATGACGCGTTGATCCGCCAGCGTGCGCGGATCCGGCCGATCGCCAGCCCTGAGGGCGCTTGCTGTGTGGAGCGGTTGATGGAGCCGTATCCGTCGATGCTGGAGCGGCAACTGGCGCGGATGCATGAGCGCCGGGCGTAAGGCTTAGGCCCGATACGCAAAAGCCCGCAGACGAGTGATTGTCTGCGGGCTTTTTTGTGCGCGGCGTTACTGGAATGTGTGCATCCCTGAAAAGCCCCTCACCCTAGCCCTCTCCCAGAGGGAGAGGGAACCGACCGAGGTGTCTGGCGCCATATATCGACCTGACAGATCTTGGCGATTATGGATTCACCTCCGCGCGTTCACGTCGGTGTAGCTATCGAATATCCCCCAATCGGTCCCCTCTCCCTCCGGGAGAGGGCTAGGGTGAGGGGCTTTTGATCTTCCACCCCACCTCCAGACAAAACAAAGCCCGCACAAGGCGGGCTCTGTTCTGACTCGTTCCAGCCTCAGAAGCGAAAGACTTCCATATCCGTACGAATCGGCGAGGCCATTGGAATCTTCGGCTGCTTCTCGGCATCCGCCGCTGGCGCTGCGGGTTTCGGCGCGGCTTTACGCGGTGCCTCGGCCACGGGCGGCTGGTTGGCCAGTGGCTTGAGCGCCACCGATAACTGCTCGGCCAGACGCTGCAACAGAACCCCTTGTGCCTGCACCTGGGACGCGGTGCTGCCAGCGTGCGTTTCCTGCAGGTGAATGATGCGGTTATCGCGCACCTTGCCGCGACGATCGATCAAACGCCACTGCGCATCGAGAATCGCCGGTTGTTTCGCTCCGGAATCCAGACGGGTGATGGTCAGCAACACCTGCACATCGGGCGTGAACCCGGCGGTAGCAGGCGCCAGCACCACACGCTGGCTGTCCAGGTGACCGGCGACCTGACGCATCAGCAACTGATCGATATCCGATGAAAGGCTGCCAGCCCAACGACCGTCGGTCGCTGCTTGCAGGCTACCGTCGGGTTGACGTTGCAGCAGGGTTTCGCGTTGCAGGTAATCGGCTACAACCACCGGCCCCAGCAAAACCGCCATGCCCGCGCTTTGCGCAGGCTGAACCGGACTTCCGCTGTCCAGTTGGTACAGCGACACCGGCTGGTGAACGCTGCAACCCGCCAGGCCAAGAACGCCGGCGAGCAACAAAATAAGGGGGCGTAGAGCAGTCATCATCCCGTCCAGGTGGCCGCCACAAGGCTGACCACAGTGAAAATACTCAATAAATATGAAGAACGCTCGGCCACGCCGGCGCTTGAAAGGCCATATCATCCGTGAATATGCGTTCCGACTCCAGCGCCAAAGCGTCGATCTACGCGTTTAATCGCAGATCGAACGCTCTAGGAAGGCGTTCTCGCCTAATTGAGGTTTTCGACGAGCAGCGCATCGACCCGTTGGAAGCCCCGCGGAAGTTTGTTTCCGCGCCGTCCACGCTCACCTTTATAGTGCTCGAGGTCGTCGGCTTTCAGTGACAGGGTCCGTTTGCCAGCCTGCAACACCAGGGTGGCGCCTTCCGGCAGAACGGCGATGTCCGTGACATATTCTTCGCGACTGGCCACGCGCTCACCGGAAATGCCGATGATCTTGTTGCCTTTGCCCTTACCCAATTGTGGCAGATCACTGATTTTGAAAATCAGCAGGCGACCTTCGGTCGTGACCGAGGCCAGCCAGTTCTGCTCACGATCGGCCACAGGGCGCGGCGCGATGACCTTGGCGTTGTTCGGCAGGCTCAACAGCGCCTTGCCGGCCTTGTTCTTCGCTTGCAGGTCTTCGCCTTTGACCACGAAGCCGTAACCGGCGTCGGAGGCAATCACGTACAGCGCATCGTCTTCGGGCATCAGCACGCATTCGAACGAGGCGCCCGGTGGCGGCGTCAGACGGCCGGTCAACGGTTCGCCCTGACCACGGGCCGACGGCAAGGTATGCGCAGCAACCGAATAGCTGCGGCCGGTGGAGTCGATGAACACGGCAAACTGGTTGGAGCGCCCCGCCGCCGAGGTCTTGAAGCCATCGCCGGCCTTGTACGACAGACCGGTGGCGTCGATGTCATGGCCCTTGGCCGAACGCACCCAGCCTTTTTCCGAGAGCACGACGGTGACTTTCTCGTTCGGCAGCAGATCGTGTTCGCTCAGCGCCTTGGCTTCGGCGCGCTCGACGATTGGCGAACGGCGGTCGTCGCCGTAGGTTTCGGCGTCTTTGAGCAGCTCGGTGCGCACCAGCTTCTTCAGCTTCGCTTCGCTGCCCAGCAGCGCTTGCAGCTTGGCTTGTTCCTTGAGCAGTTCGTCCTGCTCGTCGCGCAGCTTCATTTCTTCCAGTCGCGCCAACTGGCGCAAGCGGGTGTCGAGGATGTAGTCGGCCTGAATCTCGCTGAGGGCGAAACGCTCGATCAGCTTGGCTTTCGGGTGCTCCTCGGTACGGATGATGTGAATCACTTCATCCAGGTTGAGGTAGGCGATCAGCAAACCGTCCAACAGGTGCAGGCGCCGTTCGACCTTGTCGAGGCGGAATTGCAGGCGGCGACGCACGGTCAGCACGCGGAACTCCAGCCATTCGACCAGCAGCGCACGGAGGTTTTTCAGCTGCGGCTTGCCGTCCAGACCGATGATGTTGACGTTGACCCGGTAGGTCGATTCCAGCTCAGTGCTGGCGAACAGGTGCTGCATCAGCGCTTCGTGATCGACGCGGCTGTTGACCGGAATGATCACGATGCGGCACGGGTTTTCGTGGTCGGATTCGTCACGCAGATCGGCGATCTGCGGCGCTTTCGACGGTTTGGCCTGCATCAGCGCGGCGATCTGCTCAAGCACCTTGGCGCCGGAGACCTGGTGCGGCAGCGCGGTAACGATGATGTCGCCATCCTCGACGTGGTACACGGCGCGCATGCGCACCGAGCCCTTGCCGGTTTCGTACATTTTCAGCAGGTCGGCACGCGGCGTGATAATTTCCGCTTCGGTCGGATAGTCCGGCCCCTGAATGTGTTCGCAGAGCTGCTCGACCGTGGCTTTCGGCTCATCGAGCAGACGCACGCAGG
Organism: Pseudomonas sp. Sample_20; assembly: GCF_004307585.1. Lineage (NCBI taxonomy): Bacteria > Pseudomonadati > Pseudomonadota > Gammaproteobacteria > Pseudomonadales > Pseudomonadaceae > Pseudomonas > Pseudomonas sp. Sample_20. Next base: position 92,262 of record NZ_RCOA01000003.1, read on the forward strand.
CGGTGGCGACTTCACGCAGGTTGTGCGGCGGCACGTCGGTGGCCATGCCCACGGCGATACCGGTGGTGCCGTTGAGCAGAATGTTCGGCAGGCGCGCCGGCAACACCAGCGGCTCCTGCAGGGTGCCGTCGAAGTTCGGCCCCCAGTCAGCGGTGCCCTGGCCCAGCTCGCTGAGCAGCACTTCGGAATAGCGCGACAGCCGCGCTTCGGTGTAACGCATGGCGGCGAAGGACTTGGGATCGTCCGGCGCACCCCAGTTGCCCTGGCCGTCGACCAGCGTGTAGCGATAGCTGAACGGCTGCGCCATCAGCACCATCGCTTCGTAGCAAGCCGAGTCGCCGTGGGGGTGGAATTTACCGAGCACGTCACCGACGGTACGCGCCGATTTCTTGTGCTTGGAATCAGCGTCCAGCCCCAGCTCGCTCATGGCGTAGACAATACGCCGCTGTACCGGCTTCAGGCCGTCGCCGATATGCGGCAAGGCGCGGTCCATGATCACGTACATGGAGTAGTTGAGGTAGGCATTTTCGGTGAAGTCAGCCAGCGAGCGGCGTTCTACACCGTCCAGGCTGAGATCAAGGGAGTCGCTCATGCGGGCCTCATCGGTTCGTTGTCTGGCGCAGCAGCATGGTGCCACCGCGCTGGGTAAATTCAAGTCTGTTCAGGGCGCTCATGCCGAGCAGCACCTGATCGCCATGCAGCCCCGGCGCCACCAGTGCGCGGACATCGCGCAAGATGATGTCGCCCAATTGCAGGCGGGCAATCTTCGTTCGATAGCCCTGGCTCAGGCCGTTGGCCGTGCTCAGGGTCACGCCGAAACCTTGTTGCAGCTTCAAACGCTTGGCCAGATCCGCCGGGATCGCCACATCGGTCGCGCCGGTGTCGAGCATGAACTCCACCGGCTCGCCGTTGATCTGGCCGCTGGCGACAAAATGCCCTTGGGCATTGCTCGCCAGTTTCACTTCGATAAAACCTTCGCCCTGCTCCGACGTGACCACGATGTTCGGATTCTGCTGGCGCTGCTCCCACTGACCGAAAAACCGCGTCGCGAGAAAAAGTGCCGCGCACCAGGCGAGGACCATTAGCACCCGACCGGCACGCTTGCCCGGTGGCTGCTGACTCAAGGCCTGGCGCTCCAGCCACCGTCCGGCGCGGCAAAGCGCCAGACCACCGGGCGGACTTCGCCATCAGCACGCGGGCCAAAATTGTTGTCGACGCCGATCCACGCACCTTCGGCATCAATGATCAGCGCTTCCTCCAGTCCGTAGTTCTGCGAATACCGACGTTGTTCCTGCAACAGTTCGCCGGCATACGACCAGCACTGCTCGACCTTGGCCGTCTGCGCATCGCGACGGCAGATCTCGAAAGCGTTGCGTTCAAGGGTAAACAGCTTGCCGTTGAACAAGGAAATGTCGGAAAAGTCGCGATGAACCGCTTTCGCCTTGGGAAACTGCGGCGGCTGCATCTCCCTGCCGCCCTCACTGAGCAGCACGCAGCGACCGTCACAATCCCACACCGTCTGCTGGCGCTTGATCAGCAGCAAACCGCGTTTTTGCCGTTCGGCGGACAGCCACATCTGATCACCGGCCGGGTTGATCGCCAAGCCCTCGAAGATCGAATTGAATTTGAGCAGCATGCCGCTCGCCCGCGCTTCGCGAACCAGCAGCGGCGAGATTTTCAGCCAGTTAGCCGGGCCACTGACCGGCACCTGCAACACCGCCGCATGGGCCTCACTGACGATGTAGCGATTGCCTACGCTGTCGCAACTGATGCCCTCGAAATCCAGATCGCCACCGCGAATGAACGACGCCGCCCAGGTGCGCGAACTCAAGCCCCACGGCAAGCCGCTCTCCGGCACGGGCGGCACGTCGATGTGCACGGTTTGCGCCTGCCAGACCGGATCGCGGGTATCGAGCCGATAGATCTGCTCGTCATCGCGATCGGAAACCGTCCACAGCTCATTGCCGCACATGGCCAGCCCCGACAGGTTACCGCCGCGCATGCCTTCGACCGGGTGTTCGGAAAGCAGCCGCAATTGTTGCAGCGGCTCGGCCGACACGCTCAGCGCACTCAGCAGCAACGCACCCGCCAAGGCCCAGCCAAACTGCATCAGGCCAGCACCTCGGCGAGGTTGCCTTTGGATTCCAGCCAGGATTTGCGGTCACCGGCGCGTTTCTTCGCCAGCAGCATGTCCATCATTTCCGAGGTTTCGGCGAAGTCTTCGCCCAGCGTCAACTGCACCAGGCGCCGAGTGTTCGGGTCCATGGTAGTTTCACGCAGTTGCGGCGGGTTCATTTCGCCCAGACCCTTGAATCGGGTGACCTGCGGCTTGCCGCGTTTCTTCTCGGCGACCAGGCGATCGAGAATGCCGTCGCGCTCGGCTTCGTCTAGGGCGTAGTAAATCTCTTTGCCGAGGTCGATGCGGTACAGCGGCGGCATCGCGACGTAGACGTGACCGGCATCCACCAGCGGGCGGAAATGCTGGACGAACAGCGCGCAGAGCAATGTCGCGATGTGCAGACCGTCGGAGTCGGCGTCGGCGAGGATGCAGATCTTGCCGTAGCGCAGTTGGCTCATGTCCGCCGCGCCCGGATCGACACCAATGGCCACGGCAATGTTGTGCACTTCCTGGCTGGCCAACACTTCGCTGCCGTCGACTTCCCAGGTGTTCAGAATCTTGCCGCGCAACGGCAGGATCGCCTGGAATTCCTTGTCCCGTGCTTGCTTGGCGGAACCGCCGGCGGAATCACCTTCGACCAGAAACAGTTCGGAACGCATCGGGTCCTGCCCGGCGCAATCGGCCAGTTTGCCCGGCAGTGCCGGACCCTGGGTGACGCGTTTGCGCTCGACTTTCTTGCTCGCCTTGAGGCGACGCCCGGCGTTATTGATCGCCAGCTCCGCCAGCGCCAGACCGGTTTCCGGGTTGGCATTGAGCCACAGGCTGAAAGCGTCTTTGACCACGCCGGAAACGAATGCCGCCGCTTCACGGGACGACAGACGCTCTTTGGTCTGGCCGGAGAATTGCGGCTCCTGCATTTTCATCGACAGGACGAAGGCGATACGTTCCCAGACGTCTTCCGGCGCCAGCTTCACGCCGCGCGGCAGCAGGCTGCGGAATTCGCAGAATTCGCGCATCGCGTCGAGCAGGCCCTGACGCAGACCGTTGACGTGGGTACCGCCCTGGGCCGTCGGGATCAGGTTGACGTAGCTTTCCTGCACCGCGTCGCCACCTTCCGGCAGCCACAGCAGCGCCCAGTCGACCGCTTCTTTGTTACCGGCGAAAGCACCGCAGAACGGCTCGTTCGGCAGACGTTCGAATTCGCTGACCGCGTCGACCAGATAAGAGCGCAGGCCGTCTTCGTAATGCCATTCGACTTTCTCGCCGGTGCCTTTGTCTTCGAAGCTGACCAGCAGCCCCGGGCACAGCACAGCCTTGGCCTTGAGCACGTGCTTGAGGCGGCTGATGGAAAATTTCGGTGAGTCGAAGTATTTCGGGTCCGGCGCGAAGTACACGCTGGTGCCGGTGTTGCGCTTGCCGACGGTGCCGACGATTTCCAGCTCGGAGGCCTTGAAGCCGTCCTTGAAGGTCATCTGGTATTCGTTGCCGTCACGTTTGACCCGCACGCGCACTTCGGTCGACAGCGCGTTGACCACGGAAATACCCACGCCGTGCAAGCCGCCGGAGAACTGGTAGTTCTTGTTGGAGAACTTGCCGCCCGCATGCAGCTTGGTGAGGATCAGTTCGACGCCGGACACACCCTCTTCCGGGTGAATGTCGACCGGCATGCCACGGCCGTCGTCGCTGACTTCCAGCGAATGGTCGGCGTGCAGGATGACCTGCACCGATTTGGCGTGGCCGGCCAGGGCTTCGTCGACGCTGTTGTCGATGACTTCCTGGGCGAGGTGGTTCGGCCGACTGGTGTCGGTGTACATGCCGGGGCGTTTGCGCACCGGGTCGAGGCCCGAGAGGACTTCGATGGCGTCGGCGTTATAAGAACTAGCGCTGGGAGTGGCCATAAGGTCTCGTCGTCAGTCATTCATGAAAGAGGGGCAAGACTTCACAGCGTGGTGAAATCGATTGCCTGATACATATCGGCAGCCATGCCGGCAAAACTCAGCAACGCCGGCAATTGCCCGGCAAAGCCCTGGAAACTGTGGTCGCCGCCAGCCTGGATGCGCAAGGCACAGGCGCGGTAATACTGTTGGGCGAGGCGATAATCCAGCGTTTCGTCGCCGGTTTGCAACCAGACCTGATAACGCTGCGGATCCTGCGGTGGCGGCACTTCCAGTTCGGCCAGCGCCGTGACGTGGTCGTGGGTCAGTTCCCAGGTTTCATCGGTGTAGAGGTTCTTCTGCGTGCCCAGATAACCATCGAACATCCGGTGCGGGCTGACCGCCGGGTTGACCAGCAGGGCTTTCAGGCCATGGCGCTCGGCCAGGTGAGTCGCATAGTAGCCGCCGAGCGAACTTCCCACCAGCAACGGCCGGCCCAGCTCGGCGATTGCCTGCTCGAGCTGACCGATGGCTTCGCGCGGATGGTGATGCAGCGCCGGCACGCGCAATTGCCCGCTCAATCCCAGCCGCTCCATGACCGCGACCAGCTGACAGGCCTTCTTCGAGGCCGGCGCGCTGTTGAAACCGTGGATATAGAGGATCGAACCGGACATTTGAGCTCCCTGGCTGTCGGCGAAAGATAGCGGAGTTTACAGGGAGAAGGACCGGGATTGGGGGTGGGTTCAATAAATTGGTGTGACAGCACAAGCTGCCCTCACCCTAACCCTCTCCCGGAGGGAGAGGGAACCGACTGGGGGATATTCGAGAGCTACACCGACCTGAACGTTTTGCTGCGAATCCATAATCGATATCGCTGTTTCAGGTCGATGCACAGCCAAAGACACCGCGGTCGGCCCCCTCTCCCTCTGGGAGAGGGCTGGGGTGAGGGTCTTTGATTGTCAGTTCAGTAACCGTTGGAGCCGTAATCGACTGTGAACTCGAAGTCGGTGACTCTTTCGACGCCCGTTTCCAATTTCCCGTCCGGCAACAACCGCAGCCAGCGATACCCCGGCGCCTGCTCGCCCACTTTGAAATCCGCACTCCCGGGCTCGAACTGGATGCACGTCGAAGGCGAAGCCATCAAGCGCACGCCATTGCGCTCGCGATCGATTTGCTGATGCACATGCCCCCACAACACCGCGCGAACCTGGGGAAAGCGATCCAGCACTTCAAAGAACGCTTCCGGGTTGCGCAGGCCGATCGGCTCCATCCACGCGCAGCCGATCGACACCGGATGATGATGCAGACACACCAGATGATGACGTTCGGGCGCTTCGCTCAGTGCGCGGGCCAGCAACTGCAATTGATCATCCTGCAGATAGCCCGGCACCGAACCCGGCACCGCCGAATCCAGCATCGTCACCCGCCAATTGCCGATGTCGACTACCGACTCGAGCAAGGTGCTCTGCACCGCCGCCTCGGCCATGACCATCGGCTCATCGTGATTGCCGGGAATCCAGCGCGCCGGTGCATTGATCTGCGCGCTCAGTTGGCGGAAGGCCTGATACGACTGCAGCGTGCCGTCCTGGGAAATGTCGCCGGTGGCCAGCACCAGATCGATCTGCGCCTGTTGCGCCAACACCAGGTCGATGACCTGTTGCAGGCTCTCGCGGGTCTTCATGCCCAGCAGCTTGCCGTCCGCTTCGGCGAACAGGTGGCTGTCGGACAACTGCACCAGCAGCGCCGGGTCGGCGCTGGTCAATGTCGATACGCTGGGCAAGGCGCTCTCCCGGGGCTAGGCACGCAATGGATGGGTGCGGCAATTATGCTGGGGGATGACACAAAGGGGAAACCGCCGAAGCGGACGCAGTTCACAACTAGCGAACGACTTCGTACTCGTGCCCCAACGCCAGGCAATGACTCAGCCATTCGCCCAGAAACACATTGAGCTGGGCCTTTTCATCGGGCTGGTGCATGGCGGCGTTCGGATAAGGATAGATGCCGCGAAAGCGTCGTGCATGCTCGGCGCTGATCACTTCGGCCATGCGCGCGTCGTGGTAGACCTGCACTTCCAGTTGCGGCACCGGCAACCACGGCAGGCTGTGCTCCTGGCGTACCTGCAAGGTCGTGGTGTACGGGCAGGTCTGCAGCACTTCGAGGGCGAGCACGCCGAGCATCTGCTCGCCCTGGGTCACGGCGATGCGCCGCGCCTCGGGTTCGTTGCGCATGTCCGGCAGCAGTCGCATCAGGCGCGCGTAGTTGGCCTCGCAGGCGGCTTGCAGCCCCACGAGGTCAACCCGATAACGATCGCGCAGCTTGTTTACGACCATAGCCCCCTCACTTCGGCGCGGTTGAGCGCCAGCCACTGCAAGGCGATGATGCTCGCCGCGTTGGCAATACGTCCGTCACGCACGGCTTGCAAGGCATCTTCAAAGGCCCAGACCGTTACGCGAATGTCTTCGGCCTCTTCTTCCAGCCCGTGCAGACCGCCGACACCGTCGGTGCTGCAACGCCCCAGATACAAATGCACGAATTCGTTGCTGCCACCTGGCGATGGAAAGTACTTGGTCATCGGCCACAACGCCTTGATGTCCAGCCCAGCTTCCTCCTGCGCCTCGCGGTGAGCAACTTCTTCCGGTTGCTCATCCTTGTCGATCAGACCGGCGACCAGTTCGATCAGCCACGGGTTGTCGGCCTTGCCCATGGCGCCGACACGAAACTGCTCGATCAGCACCACTTCATCGCGCTGCGGATCGTAAGGCAGGACGCACACGGCATCGTGGCGCACGAAGATTTCCCGGTTGATCTCGCGGCTCATGCCCCCGGCGAACAGCTCATGGCGCAAGTGCACACGGTCGAGCTTGTAGAAGCCCTCGTAGCATTTTTCGCGCCGCACGATATCCACGGCGGTCGGAATGGCGTTGGCAAAGTCAGTCATGATCATCCTCTTTACTGCATATCCTTTACGGGGTTTCCGCGTACAACCGGCAACCTCGACTTCGCGCCATCCTAACGCGCCCGCACCGTTTGATGCAGCCCCTTTACCGTCAGCGGGATGGACGGTGAAGCTGAAACACACTCTAATCAGCTTAGTGGCGAACTGACTGCTCCGTTGAGAGTCGAAGCGGTATCTTTTTGCCTTCCCCTGCTTTCGAAAGGACGCCCATGTCGCTTTTCAAAATTGCCTCTGTGGCCGCTATTGCCCTGACTCTGGGCGCTTGTGCCAGCCTGTTCCAGCCCAACTATCGCACGCCGCTGGAAACCACCCGCGACGCCTCGGAACAACTCAAACCCGGCTGTTCCAATCCCGATTGCCCGCTGGTGAACATCGACACCCTGCGCTTCCCGGATGAGCCGGCGCTGGATGGCATCATCGAAAAACGTCTGCTGCAAATGACTCGCACCGAGAAGAACGCACCCGTAGCGCCAACCCTGGCCGCCTACCGCGAGCAGTTCCTCGCCAGCGCCGGCCCGCGCAACAGCAGCTATCTGCAAGCGAAAGTACGCGAGCAGCATGACGGACTGGTGATCATCGAGCTGTCGAGCTACCTCGACACCGGCGGCGCCCACGGCACGCCGGGTCGCGGTTTCATCAACTATTCGCGCCAGCAGCACAAGGTGCTGAACCTGTCCGACATGTTGCTGCCGGGGCAGGAAGAGGCGTTCTGGAAAGCCGCGCAAGTGGCGCACAACAGTTGGCTGATCAGTACCAAGCTCGATCAGGAGGCGGAATTCGTCGCGAACTGGCCGTTCGTGAAAACCCCGCACGTGGCGCTGACCTACGGTGGCGTGATTCTCAAGTACGACGTGACCACCATCGCGCCCTATGCGCTGGGCCACGTCGAACTGAAGATTCCTTACCCGCGCCTGAACGGCATTCTCAAGCCTGAGCTGTTTCCCGGCCGTAACTGAAGGCCCGGCCCAGCACCAGTTGAAGCAATCCTGCCAGCACCAGCGCCGGCAGGGTTGCGCCGACATCCGGATACAGATTCGCCAGCAAGTGGTAGGTGCTCACACCACCCAGCCACGCCAGCAACGCCGGCCAGCGCAATGCGGCTGACGCGACCTGAGCACTGCGTTTGCGCAGAATGAAGTGATCCACCAGCACCACGCCGAACAGCGGCGCGAACACCGAGCCGATCAACAGCAGGAAATTCTGGTACTGCGCCAACGGCGCCAGCAGTGCGATCAGCGTGCAGATCACGCCGATGGCCAAGGCCAGATGCTCGACTTTCAGACGCAACAGAATCCCGCTCGATACCGCCGCCGAGTGAATGTCGGCAAAAGCGTTTTCCGACTCGTCGAGCAGAATCAGCAACAGCGGAATGCCCAGACCGGCGCCTGCCAAGGCCAGCAGCAACGCATTGACTTCACCGCTCGGCGCGAACGCCAGGGTGTAGGCCACCCCAAGGCTCATCAGCCAGAAGTTACCGATGAAAAAACCCACAGCCGTGCCACCGAAAACATTCTTCGCGCGTTTGCCGAAACGCGAGTAGTCGGCAATCAGCGGCAGCCATGACAGCGGCATGGCGATGGCAATGTCGAAGCCCACGGCAAACGGCATCGAACCGTCACCGGCGCGCGCCCACAGTGCCGCGAGGTCGGCTTTGGCAAACAGGTTCCAGGTCAGCCAGAGGCACGCCGCGAGCAACAGCCAGATGCCCCACTTGCGCAGAATCTGCCGCACGAACGTCAACGGCCCGCTCACCGCGAGCAACGTTGCCAATGCGCCGAAAACCAGTGTCCACAAGACAGGGTTCGACCACAGCGAACCTTCACTGAACGCGCGGCTGCCGAGCAGGCTGGCGGCGTCGCGCATGACGATGATTTCGAACGAGCCCCAGCCGATCAGTTGCAGCAGATTGAGCAGCGCCGGCAGGCTCGCGCCTTTGCTGCCGAGGCTGAGCTTCAGCGCCGCCATCGATGACAGGCCGGTGTCGCTGCCGATCACGCCGACTGCAGCGAGCAACAGCACGCCCACCAGCGTGCCAAGGAAGATCGCCAGCAAAGAACCGGACAGACCCAGACCCGGCGCGAGCAATGCGCCGGTCTGCAAAACCATCAGGCCGATGCCGAGGGAGAACCACAGGGAAAACAGATCGCGCCCGCCGAACACACGCTTTGCAGCGGGGACGGCGTGATCGGGAGAATAGGTGCCGGGTTGAATGCTCAAGGGTGTTATCTCAAAGGGACATTTGTTGTGATCGTTCCCACGCTCTGCGTGGGAACGATCAGTACGGGGTCAAACTTTCTTGTAAAGCTGACTGCCTTCCTGCCTGAACCGCTCGGCCTGTTCCGCCAGACCTTTGGCGACGTCCACATCGACCGCGTCGATGCGCTGGTTGGCCGCATACTCGCGGACTTCCTGGGTGATCTTCATCGAGCAGAATTTCGGCCCGCACATCGAGCAGAAATGCGCGACCTTGGCCGAGTCCTTCGGCAGGGTTTCGTCGTGATAGGAGCGCGCGGTGTCCGGGTCCAGGCCGAGGTTGAACTGGTCTTCCCAGCGGAATTCGAAACGCGCCTTGCTCAGTGCGTTGTCACGGATCTGCGCGCCCGGGTGTCCCTTGGCCAGGTCCGCCGCATGTGCGGCGATCTTGTAAGTGATGATCCCGGTTTTCACGTCATCCTTGTTCGGCAGGCCCAAGTGTTCCTTCGGCGTCACGTAGCAGAGCATCGCGCAACCGAACCAGCCGATCATTGCCGCGCCGATACCGGAAGTGATGTGGTCATAGCCCGGCGCAATGTCGGTAGTCAGCGGGCCGAGGGTGTAGAACGGCGCCTCGTCGCAGCATTCGAGCTGTTTGTCCATGTTCTCTTTGATCAACTGCATCGGCACGTGGCCCGGGCCTTCGATCATGCATTGCACGTCGTGCTTCCAGGCAATCTTGGTCAGCTCGCCGAGGGTTTCCAGTTCGCCGAATTGCGCTTCGTCGTTGGCGTCGGCAATCGAGCCCGGACGCAGGCCATCGCCCAGCGAGAAGCTGACGTCGTAGGCCTTCATGATTTCGCAGATTTCGTCGAAGTGGGTGTAGAGGAAGTTCTCTTTGTGGTGCGCCAGGCACCACTTGGCCATGATCGAGCCGCCACGGGAGACGATGCCGGTGACGCGTTTGGCGGTCAGCGGCACGTAGCGCAGGAGCACGCCGGCGTGAATGGTGAAGTAGTCGACGCCCTGCTCGGCCTGTTCGATCAGGGTGTCGCGGAACAACTCCCAGGTCAGGTCTTCAGCGACGCCGTTGACCTTCTCCAGCGCCTGATAGATCGGCACGGTACCGATCGGCACCGGCGAGTTGCGGATGATCCACTCGCGGGTTTCGTGAATGTGTTTGCCGGTGGACAGGTCCATCACCGTGTCCGAGCCCCAACGAATGCCCCAGGTCAGTTTCGCCACTTCTTCTTCGATCGAAGAACCCAGGGCGCTGTTGCCGATGTTGCCGTTGATCTTCACCAGGAAGTTACGGCCGATGATCATCGGTTCCAGTTCGACGTGGTTGATGTTGGCGGGAATGATCGCGCGGCCACGGGCGATTTCTTCGCGGACGAATTCAGGGGTGATTTCTTGCGGAATGCTTGCACCGAAGCTGTGGCCGGCGTGCTGCTGCTTGAGCAGGCCGGCTGCGCGGGCCTCTTGCAGCTTCATGTTTTCGCGGATGGCGACGTATTCCATCTCGGCAGTGATGATGCCTTTGCGCGCGTAGTGCATCTGGCTGACGTTGGCCCCGGCCTTGGCCCGGCGCGGATTGTTGACGTGGGCAAAGCGCAATTTGGTCAGTTCGGCATCGGCCAGACGCTGCTGACCGAAGTTCGAACTCAGGCCCGGCAGGCGCTCGGTATCGCCACGGTCATCGATCCACGCTGAACGCACATCGGCCAGACCTTTGCGCACATCGATGACCACATTCGGATCGGTGTACGGGCCGGAGGTGTCGTAGACCGTGACCGGCGCATTGATCTCGCCGCCGAAATCGGTCGGGGTTACATCGAGGCTGATTTCGCGCATCGGTACGCGAATGTCCGGGCGCGAGCCCTGAACGTAGACTTTTTGCGAACGGGTGAACGGCTTGACCGATTGCTCGTCGACCTTGGCCGAGTCACTCAGGTTGATCGCGTTTTTTTCTTTTGTTGTCATCACAGGCTCTCCAGACGGCATCCAGCAGTGGATTGTCGGAGCAGAACCTGAAAGGCACGGACGCACCAGGACCGGTGCTGTGCATTCGTCATGGCGTTCGATTGTCGAACAATATCCCGGACGAAGCACAAGAGGACTCGCCGGGTGACGAGAAATCTTGTTCCCTACGCAGGCGCTAACCTGATCAGGTTCAACGGGATCCGAAATTATTCGATCTCAGCCTCATAGCAAGGCACCCCGACAAGAACCCGGCCAGTCTAGACACAACCATCAAGGAACGCCAACACCGCAGCGAACGCCATGATGAATGGCGTAAATACCCAGGCTGGCCGATTGTTGCCGGAGCAATGCGCAACTACACTCGCTTGGCCTGCTCAGCCTTGACGCTGTGCGGGCTGCGCCTTACCTTTGGCGCCCGGATTACTTCCATAATATTCATGCTAGGGATCGCCTCATGCTGCGCAAACTTTCATTGGCTGTTGCCGTGTCCTGTGCGTCCAACACAATGGTCTGGGCAGCGGAAGCACCCTTGTCGACCAAAACCGATCTGGTCAGCGTCTATCAGGAAGCGGTCGACAACAACGCCGACCTCGCGGCGGCCCGCGCCCAGTATGGCGCGCAGAAAGAAGTGGTGCCGCAGGCCCGCGCCGGTCTGCTGCCGAACCTGTCCGGTGGCGCCGAAGTTGCTGACGTGCGCACCTCGATCGACCAGCCTTCAGCCATCGCCAACCGCAGCGCGCATTCCTATCAGGCGACCCTCGCGCAGCCGCTGTTCCGCGCCGATCGCTGGTTCCAGTATCAAGCGGCGAAGGACGTCAACGAGCAGGCCGCTCTGCAGCTGTCGGCCACCGAGCAGAACCTGATCCTGCAGAGCGCTGAAAGCTACTTCAACGTGCTGCGCAGCCAGGACAACCTGGCCTCGACCAAGGCTGAAGAAGCCGCGTTCAAACGTCAGCTCGATCAGTCCAACGAGCGCTTCGATGTCGGCCTCTCGGACAAGACCGACGTGCTGCAATCGCAAGCCAGTTACGACACCGCGCGAGCCAACCGCATCGTCGCCCAGCGTCAGGTCGATGATGCGTTCCAGGCGTTGATCACCCTGACCAACCGTCAGTACAACTCGATTCAGGGCATCGTTCATACGCTGCCGATCCTGCCACCGGCGCCCAACGATGCGAAATCCTGGGTCGACACGGCGGCGCGGCAGAACCTCAATCTGCTCGCCAGCAACTACGCGGTCAGCTCTGCCGAACAGACACTCAAGCAGCGCAAGGCCGGCCACTTGCCGACCCTCGACGCCGTGGCGAAATACGAGAAAGGCGACAACGACGCCCTCGGCTTCGCCAACCCCAACTCGTTCGGCGCGCCTTATGGCGGCAACGTCGAGCAAAGCACGCTGGGCCTGCAACTGAACATCCCGATCTACAGCGGCGGGCTGACCAGTTCGCAAGTGCGTCAGTCCTATGCGCAACTGGATCAGAGCGAACAGCAGCGCGAATCGCTGCGCCGGCAAGTGGTGGAAAACACCCGCAATCTGCACCGCGCGGTGAACACCGACGTCGAGCAGGTGCAGGCGCGCCGCCAGTCGATCATCTCCAACCAGAGCGCGGTGGAAGCCACGGAAATCGGTTATCAGGTCGGCACACGCAACATCGTCGACGTGCTCGACGCGCAACGCCAGCTGTACACCTCGGTGCGCAACTACAACAACACCCGCTACGACTACATCCTCGACAACCTGCGCCTGAAGCAGGCGGCGGGGACGCTGAACCCGGGTGATCTGGAAGACCTGCGGCGCTATCTGAAAGCCGACTACAACCCGGACAAGGATTTCCTGCCACCGGATCTGGCGTCGGCGGCTGAAGCGCAGCTCAAGGCCCGGCCATAAGCAATCTGGAATGAATCCCCTGTGGCGAGGGGATTTATCCCCGTCCGGCTGCGCAGCAGTCGTAAATCCTGCTTGCCAGATCTGACTGAATCACCGCGCTGAATGGTTTCGGGGCTGCTTCGCAACCCAGCGGGGATGAATCCCCTCACCACAGTAAGTCCCGGC
>NZ_RCOA01000026.1:0-1362 GCF_004307585.1 Pseudomonas sp. Sample_20
GAATGGGACGCGGAGCGTCCTGGGCTGCATTCCCACGCAGAGCGTGGGAACGATCAGAGAGGACAGCCCCACGACGGCTCGCTCCCACATTGGGCTCCTGGTGCATTAAGTGCACTGCTTTCGCGCTGAAAACCCCAGTCGCGTCTCCACATTCGGTCACTTGCGTCGCTTGGCACGACCGCTGCAACCCTTCTGCGTCTTCCCCTTCCAGCAAGGACTGCCTCATGACGCAGAACGCCTCCGGCAACGATTATCCGCTCAGTGAAGTCCCCATGCACGCGCGCAAAGGCCTGGCCTCGACGGCGATGGTGTTACTGGGCTTCACGTTTTTCACCGCGACCATGTTTGCCGGCGGCAAGCTGGGGGTCGCGTTCGGTTTCGCCGAGATGATGGCGGTGATCATTGTCGGCAACCTGCTGCTCGGTCTGTACGCGGCAGGCTTGGGTTACATCGCCTTCAAGAGCGGCCTCAATTCGGTGCTGATGGGCCGCTTCTGTTTTGGCGAAGTCGGCAGCAAGCTCAGCGACCTGATCCTCGGCTTCACCCAGATCGGCTGGTACGCGTGGGGCACGGCGACGGCAGCGGTGGTGATCGGCAAGTATTTCAATCTCGATGAAACCACCGTGCTGGTCCTGATGGTGCTGTTCGGCCTCGGCTTCTGCGCCACGGCGTACATCGGTTATCGCGGACTGGAGATTCTCTCGTACATCGCGGTGCCGGCGATGATGTTGCTGCTGATGCTGTCGATGTGGGCAGCGACCGTGAAAGTCGGCGGTTTCGAAGGCTTGCTCAGCGTGGTGCCGAGCGGTTCGCTGGACTGGTCGACGGCGATCACCCTGGTGTTCGGCACCTTCGTCAGCGGCGCGACCCAAGCCACCAACTGGACGCGATTTTCGCGCTCGGCAAAAGTGGCAGTGCTGGCCAGCCTGATCGGTTTTTTCATCGGCAACGGCCTGATGGTGCTGATCGGCGCGTATGGCGCGATCGTCTATCAACAGCCGGATGTGGTTGAAGTGCTGCTGTTGCAGGGCTTCGCCATGGCCGCGATGGCCATGCTGTTGCTGAACATCTGGAGCACTCAGGACAACACCATCTACAACTTCGCCGTCGCCGGCTGCAACCTGCTGCGCACCGGGCGGCGCAAGACTGTGACCCTGGGTGGTGCGGTGATCGGCACCCTGCTCGCCCTGCTGGGCATGTACGACATGCTGGTGCCGTACCTGATTCTGCTTGGCACGGTGATTCCGCCGATTGGCGGGGTGATCATGGCTGACTTCTTCTACCGCTGGCGCGGGCACTATCCGCGCCTGGCCGACGCACGGTTGCCGGCGTTCAACTGGCCGGGGCTCGGGGCCTACGGGG